>JALZOO010000655.1 GCA_030913905.1 Acidobacteriota bacterium | reverse complement strand
GCTGCAACTTCTGAAAGCTGCTTCGCCCTTTCTGATCCACAACTACGACTTCGCCGTCGAGTATGGCTGAGGTTATCGGAAGCTTCTTCAACGGCTTTTCCAGACTGGAAAATTTCTCAGTCCAGTCCTTGCCGTTGCGGCTCCAGAAATGCACCTTGCCTCGATTGAGATGGACAAGCATTCGATAGCCGTCAAATTTGAGCTCATGCAGCCACCCGGGGCCGGTGGGCGGTTCTTTTACGAGAGTTGCGAGCTGCGGAGGTGTGAACTCCGGCATCGACGCTTTACGCGCACCCGACAGTTTCTTTGGATCAATCTTAGCCATCACTCAATTAGTTCAGAGTTCACTCAAGAAGTTCAGAGTTTAAACTTTAGTTTGTCTTAGTGTGCGCCGAAGCGACCTAAAGGTTGAACTCTAAACTACAGGTCTCCACCCGGGCGCGTGCTTACCTCTCCGAACTTGAACTCGCCGACGTTTACCGTTTAAATATGGCCAAAACATATCCCGGGGGAGGCAATATGGTGAAACCAAAGATCACTCTGTTGACGATTCTTTCGCTGATCATTCTATCAGCAGCAACTTTTCCAGCTTACGCGCAAAAGAAAGAAAAGAAGCAGGTCGTCTATACCGGCACGTCTGTGCTCTGGCGCGCGCCGGAAGATATTGAAACGCGCAATCTTCTTTTAGGCCCGGGCGGCGAAGCCATGAAGCCCGCTGTCAGTCGCGTTACTTTCATCGAGGATAAGACCGGTGGTTATTCCAAGAAGTATCTCGTCAAGGATGCGGCCGGCAACGAGTGGGTCGCGAAAATCGGTAAAGAGGCCCAGCCTGACACGGCTGCCAACCGGCTGTTGTGGGCCGTCGGGTACGAGCCTGAGATTGCATACCTGGTGCCGAGTCTAACCATCGAGGGCAAGGGCAAGTTTGAAAACGTTCGACTCGAAGCGCGTCCAAAGAATGTAAAACGAAACGGCAACTGGATGTGGGCCAACAATCCTTTTATTGGTAAACCCGAACTCCAGGGTCTCAAGATCATGATGGCCCTGATCAACAATTGGGACCTTAAAGACGATAACAACGAAATCCTTGTGGCCAAGGGTGAGCCGAATTCAGAACAGCGTCATATCATCAGCGACCTGGGCGGCTCGTTTGGCAAAACCGCTGGGTTCTTTTCGCGGAGTCGCAATGAACCTGAAGATTACGTGAAAGCCGAGTTCGTAAAAGCAGTCAGAGGTGACGTGATCGATTTCAACTACGGTGGGAAAAACCAGAAGCTCTTTGAGAACGTTACGGTGGCGGATGCGAAGTGGCTCGCAAGCTGGTTGACGCGTCTGAGCGATGAACAACTCAAGGATGCTTTTCGTGCAGCGAACTATTCGCCTGCGGAGGTGGATCAGCTAGCAGGCGCAGTCCGGGCGCGAATCAATGCTCTTGCCAATCTATCAACAGGAGTTGCGGCCAATTAACAATCGGTAGGACAGGCATTCCTGCCTGTCCAGATTGGTTGCTAACAAAAAAGGCGGGCAGTGCGCGCCTCTAAACCATAGACTGCTAACGAAAGTAGGACAGGCATTCCTGCCTGTCTGGTTTGTGAAACGAAAAAGGGGCACGGCATGCCGTGCCCCTATTGTCATTACCAACCGTGGACAGACTAGAAAGTCTGTCCTACCTACTCCGCAGTTTCCTCCGCGTCACCATCGCCGCCAGCTGCCGCTACCAAGGGCTCTCGAACCGGGGGCGCCGGCATGTCGTGGCCCCCAACGATATCAGGAAAATCGTCAAGCTCTCGCTCGCGCGCCTGATCGATTGTCTCGTCGCGTTCGATGTCCACGTTGCGGTAATACTCCATACCTGTTCCGGCTGGAATTAACCGCCCCATGATCACGTTTTCCTTCAGGCCGCGCAGGTAATCGATGCGTCCTGAAATTGCCGCTTCGGTCAGCACTCGAGTCGTTTCCTGGAACGAAGCCGCGGAGATAAACGAGTCGGTCGAAAGCGATGCCTTCGTGATACCAAGCAATAACGGCTCGGCTTGTGCTACCTCACCCTTGTCAGCATTAACCCGTTCATTTTCGTCTGTGAAGCGGAAACGATCCACCTGTTCCTCGAGCAGGAACTCTGTATCTCCAACTTCCTTGATCTTCACCCAGCGCAGCATCTGACGAACGATAACTTCGATGTGCTTATCGTTGATGTTCACGCCCTGCAGACGATAGACCTCCTGGATTTCATTTACCAGATACTCCTGCAAACGCTGCATACCCAATACGCGCAGAATGTCGTGCGGGTTGAGCGGTCCATCCATCAACGCTTCGCCGGCGCGTACGCGGTCGCCTTCCTGCACGTTGATGTGTGTGCCGCGTGGAATGTCATACTCGCGCTCTTCACCATCGTCGCCGGTAATGATCAACTTGCGTTTGCCCTTGGCGATTGGGCCAAGCGCAACCATGCCGTCGATTTCCGACATGACGGCCGTTTCAGCAGGTCGCCTTGCTTCAAACAACTCGACGACGCGCG
>JALZOO010000650.1 GCA_030913905.1 Acidobacteriota bacterium | reverse complement strand
GTCTGTCGATCGCCAATGGCTTCGTGAACCAAAGCCGCCGCAACTGTGGAATCGACTCCACCCGAAAGTCCACACACGACTCGTCCGGTTTCGCCTGCCGCCTCCCGGATTCGCGCAATCTGTTCCTGGATAACTGCCTTCGGCGACCAATCCCCGCGGCACTTGCAGATTGAAAACAAGAAATTACGAAGCAGCTGGGCGCCGAGTGGCGTATGTGCAACCTCGGGATGAAACTGCACACCAAAAATTCCCCGCTCCGTATCCTCGATAGCGTTAAGCGCGTCATCAGTAAGCGCAGTCACACGGAACCCGGGTGGCACGGACGTCATCTGATCGCCATGACTCATCCAGACGTCCATTTCCGAAGGCAGCCCGGCGAATAGATGACTGCTTTCGTCCAACACCTTCAGCCGGGCGTAGCCAAATTCTCGATTTGGCGAAGACTTAACTTCGCCGCCCAGGTCGAACGCGAGAATTTGTAGGCCGTAGCAGATGCCCAGCAGGGGGCAGTCTTTAGTTTGCAGAAGGTTGGAATCGGGGCGCGGCGCTCCCTCCTGATAAACGGAGGAAGGGCTGCCGGACAAGATGAGTCCTTTGGGCCGCCGAGCTGCGATTCTTTCGATCGGGGTGCTGAAAGGCAGGATTTCGCAATAGACACCGGCCTCTCGTACGCGGCGAGCTATCAGTTGAGTGTACTGCGATCCAAAGTCAAGTATTATGACAGTTTCGTGTTGAGTATCATTTAGCAAAAAAGAAAACCTCTTGACACTAGTTATGCGTCAAATAGAACCGAGTCGAAACGGACTGAGGATTATACTTTCGGATTGGAATAACTCAAGAACCGCCCTTAATTTCAGTACCAGCAACCGAACAGATGCGAACACTCACAAAAACTCCCACCAGCCGTGCATTAGCCTTCAGCCTGCTAATCGCGGCGTTGTTTACTTCGATTGCTTCGCCTTTTGCGCAAAACAAGCCAGGCAATGGCGTTGTCGCTAAAGACACTTCTGAACTCGATCTTAGCCAGCCGATGACCGTAGGGTGGCGCTACCAATCCAGTTCTACGCTTGGCCTAACACCTGCGCGCGACTCCGAACGTGTGTATTTGCCGCTGGCGGGAGGCGTCATCGTTTCGCTCAAAGCGAACGATGGACAACTTAACTGGCGTTCAGAAGTGGGCGGAGAATTGTCAGCTTCACCTGTCGCTGACGAGCACGCGGTGTACGTTGCCTCCGAGACCGGAAAACCCGAGACCGGCGCACGTCGAGCAACTGGAGCATTACGAGCGCTTGGCCGTGAAGGTGGTGTCACGCAATGGATGCGAACTCTAGCGATGCCAATTCGCGGTTCGTTGATTTTAGGAAACGGCAAGCTGTTAGCGAACAGCGGCGACGGAAAAGTATTCGCGTTTGACACTAAGACCGGAAAAGCGCAGTGGTCGTACGATTACGGCTCGCCGTTTTTGGGGCAGCCCGTTCTCTCCGGTTCCCGTGTTTACGTCGGCAGTGAAGACGGAAATCTACTCGCGCTGGATGAAAACACGGGGAAGCTTCTTTGGTCTTACCGGACTAAGGGACCGGTGCGTGGACCAGTCGCCAACGGGATGGACATCGTTTACTTCGGTTCCGGGGACGGGTATGTCTACGCCGTGAACACTACCAACGGAAAGTTGCTATGGCGTAACCGCACCGGCGCCGGAGTGCAGGCAGTGGTTCGTTTTGGTGAGGAGTTGCTGGTGGCGTCTTTGGATAACTTCGTTTACAAGTTTTCGTTGGCGGGTAAGCGATTGTGGAAACGGCAACTTCCTGGACGAATTTCGTCGCAGCCTTTGATGACCCGAGCTGAAGCATTGTTTACACCTCTCTCGAGTGCGGCCGGCGTTGTGCTTGGTCTGCGGGATGGAAGGCCAGTCAATTCGCTTCCAGTGGGCGAGGAGATTACTACCTCGGCATCTCCAATTGCGGTTGGTCATGCAGTGCTTTTAACTACGGAAAGCGGCCTGCTCGCTTTCATGAGACCGCGAGAAACAAACGGGAAAAAGGAATAGAGCTGAGCCGGGAAGGCTACGAGAAGAGGGGCTAGTGTAGGTTGGTTTGGACAGTCGACTCTGCAATTTCGGGACGGCGACGAAAGATGCCGACAAATCGTGAGAGCAGACCCTGAAGAATGTATCCGACGCAGAGTGCCAAAAGGACATAACGTGAGAAGAGGAAGATAAGTGTGCCAACAGCGACCGCGAGGATGATCGTGCGCATGCTGCGGCTCCTGGTCCCCACTGTTTTGAAACTTGAAAAGCGCAGTGTGCTTACCATCAACACGCTCATAAATCCCACCAGCGCCATTAGTAGTACTGAATAAATTCGTGCGCGCTCCGGTCCGTAGTAAATCAAGGGCAGCGGAGCGAAGTGGATAATTGCCGCGATCAATCCGCCTGCGACAGGAATGGGCAATCCCACAAAGCTCTTCTTGTCCATCTTGATGAGGCCCTCGGCGAGGATCCGCGGCCGTGAAGACTGGACATTAAACCGCGCGAGCCGGAAGCCACCACACATCAAATACATGAACGATAAGAACCAGGCGAGCGTGTGTAGATCGCTTCCCTCCTGGAGGCTGGCGCCGTATCCCCAAACATAGGCCAGCACGGCAGGGGCAAGTCCGAACGTGACGACGTCTGCAATTGAATCGAGCTGCACGCCTATCTCCGTGGTGGTTCGGGTCATGCGGGCAATCCGTCCGTCCAGCATGTCAAACAAAACAGCCCAACCGATGGCCTTAGCAGCGTTATCGAGATAAACGGCCGCTTGCGCCAGATCCGTTTCAGTGCCACCGCCGATGGCTTGAAAACCTTGCAAGGCCGACATCACCGCGTAGAAGCCCATTCCGATATTCGCAGCGGTGAAAACGGAGGGAATTAAATACAGTCCCTTCCGCAATCCGCGGCGTTCCGGATTCCTCATTTCATCGTTGCCCTGTTTTTGGGCCCCAACCCTCATCGTATCCTCCCGATGATTGTTGTTCCGCCCTTGACCCGCTGACCAACGGTCGCGAGTACTTCTACATTTGCTGGTAACAGAAGATCTGTTCGGGAACTAAACTTTATCAACCCGAATCGCTCACCGAGCGCTAGTCGTTCGCCGGCGTGCTTCCAACAAACAATTCGTCTGGCCAGGATGCCGGCGATTTGCTTACAGACGACGGTGACATTCTCTCCTTCGATCGTCAGGGCGTTTTGCTCGTTAACCAGGCTTGCGTTCTGGTCGGTGGCCATTAAGAATTTTCCGCGCGTATAAGCGACTCTGGTGATTTCCCCGGCGATCGGAGCGCGGTTGATATGCACATCCAGCGGCGACAGAAAAATACTAACCAAGGTCGCCGATGGTTCCTTACCCTCTTCAACAGTCGCAACGCGCGTTACGCGGCCATCTGCGGGCGACACGACCACATTTTTATCCAGTGGTGGGTTTCTCCTGGGGTCGCGAAAAAAGTAGGCCATGAAGGCAGCCAGCAGGGCAAAAGCGATGGCTACTGGCCACAGTTTTAGAAAAAGAAACAGGACCATCAAGGCGCTGGGCACCAGAATGTACAAACTTCCCTCGCGAACTATTCTCACTGGTTTTGACTAACTGTAAATCTACGAGCTGTGTTGTAAGAAAGGGGACGTGTAACACCTCACGTCCCCTTCAAGGTAAAAGCAATTGGGAGAACTTCGGTCTCCCCGGTTGAATTAATGGCTTACGCTTTGATTTTTTTGATGCTGCATCATTATCGAGTACATCTGATCCTTTAGCGCCAACTTTTTCTTCTTCAGGGTCACCTCTTCCAGTTGTTCTTCGTCGCTAGGATATGCCAGGGCTGAAAGTTCCGTTAATCGCTCTTCATATCGAGTGTGTTCTCGGGCCAATTCCCGAAATTCAGGATCTCGATTCATCAACTCTTCCTTGAGCATATCCGTGGTTGCAATGTCCATGACGTGATGTCTCCTTTCAGACGAATCAATCTGGCAAGCTTAGGTAGAGGAGGTGGTTGGCAAAACCTCCAGAAAATGTTGTAGGCACGAAAAAATGTTAGCCCAATTGTCGTGACGGATCAAGCGCTTCGTTCGAATCCGGCGATCATCACGAGTGCATCTTCTACAGGATCCGAATAGTATCTTTGGCGCCGCGCAGTTAAGCGAAAACCGCATTCTTCATATAGTGCCTGCGCCGCGGTATTGCCGGCACGAAGTTCAAGGAAAGCGCACCGCGCCCCCCGGTGGCTCCCTGCTTCCAAAATGCGGTTCAATAGCACGCGGCCAATCCCACGCCGGCGATATTTATCACGCACCGCCACGTTGTTTATGTGAAGCTCCTCAGCGCCCATCCTGGCAACAATGTATCCCGCGACACTTTGCGAGCGCCGCTCACCGTCGGGATTATCCAGGCGGGCGACCAACATGAGGTCGCTGTTACTACCCTGCAGCTCTGCGTAGTAAGCGGTCCAACCCCACCGGCTCAGGCCCGAGTTCTCTTCAATCTCGACTACTTCCAGCAAGTCGTGCTCCGTCATTTTGGAAATTGAAACAACGGCTGTCGCGGCTGTCGCAGCTTGTTCTGTTATCGACATTGTTGCTTTAGTTCCGCATCTGACGGGCGCACGTATATGGCGCGCAACGCCTGGGCGGATTGTAGATCGTCGCGCCGGAATGCATGCAGTGCAAGGGCTGAAACATGCCGGGCAAGATTGGGAACATTCGTTGCCACTACCCAGGCGTCGTCCGGTGGTAGTGACGATTCTTCTAAGAAAGGTATCCTATTTTCTGCGGCGTAGGACCTTAACAAGTCCTGCTGCACGAGCACACCGCTACCTGCCCAAATCAACTTCCGCATAACGCCATATCGATCGATGAGTCGCTGGGGAGACAGATGCGCCGCCTCGTCGAGTTTTGTGACCGTATCATCTTCGGCAACAGAAAACATCTGGGCAAAGACTTCGCCGCGCCCAGCCGGCAACACAGCCACAGTAGCAGGCGAAGCGCCGGCAGTGTGGGCGACTGCCTGAAGCGTAGGGATTCCGACAGATGGCCGTTGAAGTGTTGCAGCCAGAGCTTTGACGGTAGCGATGCCGATTCGGAGCCCTGTAAAGCTGCCTGGCCCGGAAGCACAGGCAAAAACTTCCACATCCTCTAGTGAAAGACCCGCGCCTTCCAGCGTGTCATTGATGTCTGTAAGTAAATTGTTTGAATGAGATATGTTTGGATCGCCCACCCGAGCCGCGAGTTGCAGAACACCACGTGCCAAAAAAATACTGCCGCCACGCGTCGCAGTTTCCACACTCAGAATTACCGGCCCTTCATTCATGAGCTACTCTTCCTGCCATTCGCCCGGCCAGTGAACCACCAGGCGCTTGATACGCGACAAGCAGTTCGCTACCTGATACGGGAAACGTGGGAAACTATTGAATTCGCCGTTAACGCTGACAGTCGCCAGAATTGGATCCGGCCACCGCTGGCGAAGCCCTTTCAACAAACCACTCGGCCGTCGTAAGAGTTCAGCAATTGGCACCGGGTGGGACAGCGGCGCCTGGTTCATCGAGGAAGGATTGCACCAGTGCTGTAAAACGTTTTCGATCAACCACACAGGAGGTTCCTGCCCGTTTGCCGCTGCCGGGCATTTACTTACATCGGCGCCCAACAATCTGTTAGCGAGATTTAGTGCCGCAATGATCCAACGCCCTCGAGTTTTGTTAGATCCCAGGCAGACGTTCCAATCAAAAGAAGGTGGCAGAGATTCGACCGCTGTGCTGATATCGCAAAGCCATAAGGGACGCCAGCCTCCGTGCTTCAAGAAGTGGATGCACAAGAGCGCCAGGTGATCCTCAAGACCAAACGTTCGAATTTGTTCTTGACCTAATGGAAGTAACCGCGAACGTGCAAAGACCTCATCAAATGGCCTCTCCCCGATTTCCTCAAACTCTTTGTGAAGATCAATGAAAAGGCCCTCTCCCTCCGGCGCTCTCAGGGCCTCCTGGGCCAACTTGTATTGATCAGGCCGTACACAGAGATCGATATCTCCAGACGGTCTTGAGTCGTCTGGATAGAAATTCGCAGCCGCCCATCCCTTGGCCAGGATTGCGTCAATGGAGGCATGCCGAAAAACTCGGAATGTCTGTTCCACCTTCTGTTCGTGAATTGCAGCCTGCAAGGATTGCAGACGATAGGCTTGACGGAGCACTTCTGCGGATGGCGTATCTTTCAGATGAGAGTTACTGACCCGACGCCAACCAAGACCGGCCGCACCTGAGATACATAGAAGGGGCGTTACTTCATCGAGTTCTGCTTCGGTCAGGTTGAGGGGCGGAAGGTCTGAGTTGCGCCAGGAACCGGCCAGCGCAGCCGCAACCAAACCACCTCTTCGTAAATCGTCTCGGGGTCGCACGCTTACCTGGACATCCTGGTTTTTTCTATTCTTCTAAGCAGAGCCGGCACCATCTCCGACGCTTGACCTCTGATGCCTTTAAGAACGTCGGCCTGTGAGGCCACAACCTCCAGAGTTGATAGCGCACGCTCGGGGTCTCGGCGCGCTGAGACGGTATTATTGAGCATCTCCAGCACGCCCTTCCCTGGCGACAGTTTGCGTGGTCGCCACGAAGCGCCCTCTCGAAATTTCGTCATCACAACCAGGCCAACGGGAAGCGGCTTAGTTCCTGCCGTCCCGCCGAAATGTGTGATGTCGTACCTCGACTGTTTGAACTTGCCCGTCTCTCGCAGCTCGAGAGGTTTGGAATAGGGATGAACCCGTCCACGCGCATCGAATACGGCATACTCGTCGGAATAGTAAGTGGCGCCGGCTCGGACAAGTTCCGCCACCAAAGAAGATTTTCCGGTGTAACTGCGCCCGGGAATCACGATGGCCTTCCCCTTCCAGCCAACCACGCCTGCATGAACAAACACTCGATGCCGGGCATACTCGGCGACGAAAATTCTAAGGTCAGATTCAAAGCGATCGAATACCTCATCGAGGTTCGACGAACGCGCCAGCCGGATATCGTCGCCATACAGAAGACTGAAGCGACGTACGCTGGCGCGTGATCCGGCGCCTCCCATGAGTATGGAGTAAACACGATCGACCACCGGCACGGACAGGCTCTCCCAGTTGCTTGGCAGGTACTCATAAACTCGCTGCAGCGCTGCCTCATCGTTTGATCGCACGCCGATGCGTACGCCATACGACTTCAAGGACAGCCCCACGGCCCATCCCAGACGGTCAACCTTCTCCATTGAAGGCGATGTAAGTCTCAGTCTGGGTAGTTGCGCTGCCGACATCTTACTCATTGCTGGTTTGGTTGTGACTTAGGGATTCGGGCTCGTAAACCTTCAGTTTACTTCAACTGTTCCAACGAAAAGCTATCAAGCGAGATGGAACCAAAGATAGGACAGGGCGTGCACCCTTCCCGCTCAACACTCAAGACGACAGCATTAGTTGTTGGCGCAGTAGTGAATTGCAAACTGAAAACCCGCCAGTCGCTGGTGCCCTTTGACAAAGGCGCCGACTGGGCCAGGGGTTTTCGTTCCCCTGCTGTGTCAGTTACAACTACAAGCGGCAAGCCCCCGGTAACTATTTCATGCGATCGCGCCGCAAAGCTAGCCTGGTAACGTTTGGAAGGTTCTACCAGTATCACTTGAGAAACGAGCGGCCCTCCCGCGCCCCCCTGAAAATCGATCCGCAAACTCTTCGAGCCGCTGTGCGGTTGACTGGGATCGATCGAGAACGTCGCCGTCTTCAGCTCATTCGCAACTTTCCAACCAAAGCCTATTTCCTTCAAGCTCAAAGGCGCCTCGAACCCACCGTCGAAAATCGGCGCATCTGAGCGCACGCCTGGTTGAGAATCCCGCCAAATCTCGAACGCTTCCTTGTAAGACGCCGTTGCCAGTAACTGTTCCAACAGTTCCCTTCTTACGTCGTCCGGGACACTGCCGGCGATCCGATATTCCGCAAGGGCCTCTTCGGGTTTTCCACGCTTGGTAAGGAACCGTGCGAAGGCCAGGTGCATTTTTTCTGATTTAATCTGCGCCAGGTCCTCAGTTAGTTTTCGATCCCCTTTAGAGAGGCTCCAGGCGAGATCGATCATGTTTGGAATGAATTCGGGATTGCTCTGAGTGGCGAGGTTCAAATCGGTGAATGCCGCCTCATGTTGCCCCATTCGCAGTAACAGGTTTCCTCTCTGCCAACGAGGTTGCGAGTAAAAGGGTGCGCGTTTTACGGCTTCATCAAACGCTGCCAGCGCGCCAGGCGTGTCGCCCAACCCGTCCCGAATCTGTCCCAGTGTTAACCATAGTGTGTAATCACTGGGTCTCAGAGCGACGGCCGTTTCCAATTCGCGCGCCGCCTCCACAGGCGAGTTCAACAACCTGAAAATCGCCGCGACGGTCCGATGCGCCTGAGCATCATCCGGCGCCATCTCTGCAGCCTTTTGCGCTACGCCGAGGTGTCCAGTGACCTGCGAATACCTGATCAATATTCGCGAGATTCCAAAACCTGCTGCGGC
>JALZOO010000648.1 GCA_030913905.1 Acidobacteriota bacterium | reverse complement strand
TGCTGCGTGATTCTCCAAAAGAGTCCGTTGTCATCGGATAGCGCTTCCGTACGCGAAAGCTGCCAGACCATTCCCACAAGCAACAGCGGCAGCAGACATAAACAGCGATGGTAGGCCCGCAACCATTCGGGCCGAGTACGCCGCAGATGTCGATCCAGAAACCAGAGCGCGACGAGCGGATGCAAATACACAATCGCCAGGCTGAAGAGTTCCGGCGCCAGCCAGTTAACGGAACTCAATCCCAGTGCGGCGGCGATGGCCCATGACCAGTCGCGTCGCAGTTTCTGTTTGCCGCGTTGCCAAACCAGGATGCCTAGCCATAACAGCAGCAGCGTGTTCCAAGTCGCCAGCATCGTTGACCAGGGTACGTCAGGTGACACGCCTAAAATATTGGCGAGCGGCATTGCTACATAAGCGATCGTGAGCAAGCCTATGCCTGTAAACGCGGTCAAGAAGAAGTTGCGCGACTTGCCAAACCGCACCGGTAGTCGCATCAGGAAATAGCGCAACTCAAACCAGTTGTGCGGCCCGGCGAATAGAAAGACCGTGATGATGGAAACCTGCAATGGAAGCAAACTCGCCGTGAGTGCCGACACGCAGGCGCACGCCACCAGCACGCTTGCGAAAACTTTGGTGCTCGAATGGCGGCGGTTTAATCGCTCAGCGCGCCAGGCTATTAACTCTATATCCGCTGTACGTTCCATCTTTAGTCGTCAGTGCCTGCGCCCGGATTCTTTGGGACCGGTACAATCAGTTTCACACCAATGCCGTCCGGCACAATTTCAATGTCGACTGAGCCAGTCGTACCTCGCCCGTCGTTTAGATTTTTCGGAAGGTTGCGCCATGCCCAACCAGCGGGCGGTCCGGTGTTAGCGTGCGTGACGATCGCCGCCACGCCGACGACAGCTACGATTATCAACGCCGCAGCCACGCCTTTATGATTCCGGCCCTTAGAGCCGGAACGCGCCAACCATACCCCGGCAAAAGAAACCGACATGAAGAGAAACAGTCCCGCCACGATCGTATTAGTCGAACCGTTAACGATGCGGTCAGTAAACGATTGGCTAGTGGTTCCAGCATTCATTGCCTGTCGCAACTCATTGAGAGTCTCCTGAGAAATCTGCAGGCGTGCGCTGTAGGCTTTGGAGTCAGGCACAATCTGCATCCCCGAGTTCATCACATATTTCGGTGCTGACGCCGGCGAGGGTTTGG
Source organism: Acidobacteriota bacterium (assembly GCA_030913905.1). Lineage (GTDB taxonomy): Bacteria > Acidobacteriota > Blastocatellia > Pyrinomonadales > Pyrinomonadaceae > PSRF01. The sequence continues at coordinate 9,115 of JALZOO010000648.1, read as the reverse complement.
GGCGGGCGATATCCGCATAGGCTGTTACCGTGGTTAGCATCAGACTGGTAACCAGCAAACCGAGAATTCTTGTGGTTGCTTTCATCGAGAGGGTACCTCCATTGGTTTGATAGCGGGCGTGTTGCGGGCGTTTAGAAATCGCCGCGCAGTATAACGCAAAAACTGTTGTGCCTTATCACCGGACTTGAGTTAGACGAAATACAAATACAGAACCCCGACGAGTCGGGGTAGCGACCGGGTAGTCAAAGGATGAAGGCGGAGGGATGAAGGATGAAAGCATTCGGCTTCCGTTGATCTTATTCATCCTTCATAATTCATCCTTACCTGCTAATGAAAATTCAAACCGCCAACCCGCCTTGCCCTGTGGGGTGCCGAATCGCACATGCGATGTTAGAATTTGGCTTAACCATCAACCCGAGAAAAACATCTTGTCACGCGAGTTACGAGTAATCAGTAATGTTCCCCAGCCGCGTCAGCCTAAGCCTGAGTGGCTGAAGATCCGTCTGGGCGATCCGTCCAATCAAAACCACGTCCTGAAGCTGATCGAGGGCCTCAACCTGCACACGGTCTGCCAGGAAGCCCGCTGCCCAAACATTTTCGAATGCTGGTCTGATCGTACCGCCACCTTCATGCTTGGCGGCGACATCTGCACGCGGCATTGTGGTTTCTGTGCGGTAGGAAAGGGACAGCCCGGCTCGCTTGATGCGGAAGAACCAAGACACGTTGCGGAAGCGGTTCATCAGCTCAACCTTGCGCACACCGTCATTACGTCAGTCAATCGAGACGATTTGCCGGACGGCGGCGCCGCGCATTGGGCGGAGACTGTGCGGCAAGTACGCGCCCTCAATCCGGACTGTCGAATCGAAGTGTTGATTCCTGATTTCAACGGTGACGGAGCGGCGCTGAACACCGTGCTCGACGCGCAGCCTGATGTGCTCAATCACAATACGGAAACGATTGCGCGTCTGTATCGACGTGTGCGGCCAGATGCGGTCTACCAGCAGTCGTTAACTTTGCTTCAGCGTGCGGCTCAGCGACGAGATCACGAACGACGTGGGATGCTGACCAAGAGCGGCATCATGGTAGGTCTCGGCGAAACGTTCGACGAAGTGGTGGAGTTAATGAGGGACCTTCGCCGCGCTTCCTGCGACATTATGACCATCGGTCAATATCTCCAGCCGCACGCCCGTCGTTTGCCGGTTGAGCGTTATGTTACGCCTGCGGAATTTGACCGCTGGCGCGAAGTAGGAATGGAGATGGGTTTCAAGCACGTCGAATCCAGCCCGCTAACCAGATCTTCCTATCACGCACGACAGCAGGCCGAAAGCGAGCCGCAAGCTTATTCGGATGCGGACGGCTAGGACCAAGCCCTCGCTGCCAAGTCAGTTTTCCATCCAGTGAATATAGTTCTGCCCGAATAAACATGAAGGCTGTAATCTTTAATCAACACGGCGGGCCGGAAGTTCTGGAATACGCCAACGCACCGGACCCAACGATCAAGGCAAACGAGGTCCTGGTTGAAGTGAAAGCCTGCGCGTTGAATCACCTCGACGTTTGGGCGCGTTCAGGACTACCGGGCATACAGATTCCCTTGCCACACATACTAGGCAATGACGTCGCCGGCGTGGTGCGCGAAGTCGGTGAGTTGGTTTCGTGGGTCCGCGTGGACGATGAAGTAATGTTGCAGCCCGGCGTTTCGTGCGGCCATTGTCTTGAATGTCTTTCGGGGCGAGACAATCTTTGCCGCGACTATGACATCATTGGTTATCGCCGCAATGGCGGTTATGCGGAGCTGGTCTCGGCGCCGGCAGTGAATGTAATCCCGAAACCAAAAAATATTAGTTGGCCTGAGGCGGCGGCTTTACCACTCGTGACTGTTACCGCGTGGCACATGCTGGTCAACCGCGCGAATGTTCAGCCGGGCGAAGACGTTTTGATTCATGCGGCAGGCAGCGGCGTAGGTTCACTCGGAATTCAGGTAGCCAAACTCCGGGGCGCGCGCGTGATTGCCACGGCTGGTTCAGATGAAAAACTTGCGAAGGCCAGGGAGTTGGGTGCGGATGATGTTTTGAACTACCGCGACGACGCCTGGCCGAAAGAGCTGAGGCGGCTTACAAACAAGCGGGGAGTCGATGTGGTTTTCGAACACACGGGAACAGCGACGTGGGCCGGCTCGATTTCATCTTTGAAACCGAATGGACGGCTGATCACGTGTGGGGCCACGAGTGGATATGCTGCGCAAACTGACCTGCGCCAGCTTTTCTATCGTCATCTGAATCTTCTCGGATCTTTTATGGGATCCAAAGCGGAACTGCTCGAGGCAATGAAATTCGTTGAGAGCGGAAAAATTCGCGCGGTAGTTGACCAGACGTTGCCGCTTCGTGAAGCACGGCGTGCGCATGAATTGATGGAAGATCGCGCACAGTTTGGGAAGCTTGTTTTAGTGCCGTGAATCGTGAATAGAAACCGATGACGGACGACGGACGACCGCCCCATGATCGCACGAGTTGCCTTCTAGCGGTCGACGGTCAACGGTCGTCCGTCTCTCTTACGATTTACGATTCACGATTTACTTTCCGGTGTAGTCCTCAACTACAAACCGTTTCTTCAGTAGTTCCAGATTTCCCTGTGCCAGATCGAAGTTTGTGCCCGCGATAACTTTCCTGCCTTCGTCAGTAGTTACCCAGTCAACAACCTGCGGAGCGTTGGTTCTGAGATAAGCCGCGTCGTCCTTATCGATCGCCTTGCCGTCTTTACGTGAGAAGACCCAGACATAGGTGTACTGACCTTTGCGTACGTAATCCAAATCAGCTTCAAAACCAGTTTTGGGAGAAGGGGCCGGCTCCGAAGTGGTCGTAGGCTCGGCATTCGTTGACGGCGCGCTACTGCGGCTACAGGAGGAGAGCACTATTCCTCCTGATGCGAGGGCGAGAAGCAACAGGGTTGCACTTAAGATTTTGTGTGGCATCGGTGAAGATATTAATCCAGAAACAACAAAATTTTCGATTTTTTCCGAATATCTTAGCGGCAAAATTAGCAGATAGGACAGGTCATTTTGAGCCTTGCCTTTAAATGGCTATTAACTCAAAATCGGTTTTACCTGAATCCTGATTGCGAGCAATCGCCCCAGGTTTTAAACGAAGACGTACAGGCTCGTTGGAAAGAGCTAAAAGACAGGCGGCTTAGCGGCTTGGCTAAATCAAAGAAACGCAAAACAGCGGGAGCTCATCGCACGAAGGCGCCGCCGCCCGAAGAGGCGCGGATTCCTGAAACTTTAAAGAAATACATATCTGCCATAGATTTGGCGGACATGAGGAAACGGCCTCGGTTACTTTCTTTGCTCTTTTGTGATTTTCACAATCTAACTGTGGACGGCAAGGCGAATGTAATTGGCATTTTTGATAGAATCTATGTTCGTCCGGACGCGCCAAGGACCCCCCGCTTTGTTTTGTATGGTAGAACAGCCGAAACCTTTAACGACATACTCTGGATCAGGGTTTTTGATCCCGACAACAAGCCGGTTGCTGAGATTCGATTCGATGCTCCGAGTAAATTTCAGTTTCCTGAGGGGCGTGATACGGAGCTTCCCAAGCAGGCTCAGTTCATGCTTCCGATTGGCTTGGCAGTGACAAAACCTGGAGTTTTTTGGTTCGATATTGCGTATGGAAATATCTCCATTGGCGGCGCTGGGCTTGTCATCAAATATGTAGAGGAAGGCAAACAAATTGGCACAGACACTTACATTTGATTCGGTGACGGCGTTCAAAGTTGGTATCGTTTACGGCTACAGTGTTGCTCGTCGTGATAGCAAGACAGCATCTAAGACGGTAATCGCTTCACCTCACGAGACGGGTAGTCTTAAAGATCCGTTCGAGGAACTCTTTGGACGATACGACGATGATCCAAGTTGGGAGGCTTTTCCCAGTTGGCTGAAACGGTATCGCAACGTCATCACCGAAGTGAGTCTAGTTCCTTCAGCTTAAACCCATACCCCTCGGGTGGCTTAGTGTGTATATACTTGACACTAACATCATCGGCTTTAGTGTCTATCAAACCGCGAGCCATCCTCTTCTGGTTAAAAACTTTCGGGCAACAAAACCAACTGATCGATGGATAAGCATCGTCACGGCAGAGGAACTCATAGCTTGGCGACTCTTCCCTTTAGTTGAACTAAAGGCTGCTCCCCGTTCTCAAATCGCAAGTGCGTATTGGTATTTCAGAGATATTCTCGCCGTCATTCACGTATACCACAGTCAGATCATGCCCTTCGATGAGTCGGCCTACGACGAGTTTCTCGGAATGCCAGGCGATGTTGATGTAAATGACCGACGGATCGCTGCTATCGCGTTGGTTCATGACCTCACAGTAGTAACTCATAACGAATCTGACTTTGTGGCTATCAAAAGGGCTAAACCTGACTTGCGGATTCAAAACTGGGTGACTACCGATTACACCTAATCCCATCAATTAAAGATAGGACATCGCCAACTGATTCAGGGACTCTCGTTCGGATCAGTCTCCGTGTCTCCACCTTCTGCGGGTTCCGGCTCCTCTGATTCGTCCGGCTGCGGCTCTGATTCGGTGTCAGTTTTCTGGTCTCTGATCCAAAGGATCGTACACTCACGGTCTTCATAGACGATGTCAAACCAACCACTCGCATGCGCATTACCAAAAAAGTCCTGATGGAAGTTGTCGGTAAACACGTAGCGCGCTCCAAACCGATCGCGAATCAGCGGTGCTGGATCTTCTATTTCTCCCAGCGTGATGCGGTCATAAAGTTTCGAAAGCGCAGGATCCCGTTCGTAAAGGTAAGTGGGATCGAGTCCCGAGACGTAGCTATGCGTAGAGTCGTAATAAAACAGCCGGGGAAAGTCGTCCCAGTCAGTATTGAATACGATCTGACCTGGAGGGACATTTGCGCGCATCCATTCCGCGCCTTTCCGGTAATAATCATGTTGCTCACTTGACGAGATGTCTCTGATGGTAGCGCGGAGATTGAAAAATAAAACTGTCCCCAACAACACTGCTACCACACTAAGCGCGATCGATCGCCATAGCGCTTTCAATTCATCTTCATTTTTTCGGGTCGCGGTTTGCGGCCGATCGAGAAATGGTTGTAACTCATCAAGCATGTCTGTTGGCAGCCGCGTTAGCGACGAACGAACGCCCTGGAGCCAGGACTGAAGCGCAAAGGCTGCAAAGATTACTGCAAATGGCGGCCAGTATTCGGCGATTCGTTTCCAACGCGCAGTCATGATCATCAACGCCGTCGAGAAAAGTAAAAAGAACAACGACTGGTGAGACCGCTGCCGGTCCGCCGGATCGAAAGCAAGATAGCCCGCGACCATGGCCACGCAAGCTACCAGAGAGTTGCCGAGAAACTCCCAGGAATCGTAGGGATACCATTCCTTTCCGACGTTGGTGGAAAAGTCTGAGGTCGTAATTTTTGTCTTTGCGTGCTGGTAAAGAAGGTCAACGTTGGTTGGAAAGTAAGGATTAATAACCAGGCCGGCCACCGTTCCTGCTACCACCCAGGCCAGCGGTCGCCAGTCGAAACGACGTTCTGTCCAGCCGATTACCGCCGTCCAGAAAAGGGCAGCGAGAACCAGCAACACGAACATGTCGTAGGTCAAAGTGAAGATAAAAGCCAGCGGCAGCAGCGGCCAATACTTTCGCTTGAACATCAGGTGAATACCGATTACCAGGTAAATAATGGCGAACGGAGGCGCCTTGGCCATGTTTAGCCGGTAGAGAAACGGAGCCGAGCAAGCCAGGAGCGCCAGCAGCCACAGGAGCGGGTAGCGTATGCGATAGCGAACGATCAGCCAGTAACAGGCAAACACCGCCAAAGCGCCGAAGAGCGTCGCCGAGATTTTCGCGCCCAAACGCAGATCACCAAACCAGGTGAATGGAATTTGGAAACCATGGAAAAGCAGGTGGTGATCGACGAAATGTTTCGGATCAAGAGTAGTCAGAGGAAGCCAGGTAAACGGCGGTGGAAAAATTCCATGCCGCAGCGAATCCCAAAGCATGCGGCTCCACTTGATGTGGTAATAGCCGTCAAAGTCGCCGCAACAAATGGCTGTGGTTGAAAACTGGAGTCGCCAAAAAATAAATCCAATTGCAATGGCCCCCGCACAGAGTACAACTGCGCGCAAACCTGATTCGGATTTAAGGAGTGCTGGAAGTGGTGGCGGGCTTTTCATTTACCGGCCAACTGTTTGACGACAACAGCTCTTGATCTCACAGTTGTTCGATAAGATTGAGGAACGCACGCGGATCGATTGGTTTAGTTACGTGCTCATTAAATCCAGCCTTCAGCGAACGGCTGCGATCGTCAAACATCGAATAGCCGGTGACGGCAACCATTGGCACCAATTCATAACCCGGCAGCGACCTTAATGCTTCCGCAAGTTCATAGCCGTTCATTTCAGGCATGCCGATGTCGGAAATGATCACGTCGAAGTGATTCTCGCGGGCCAGTGAGATTGCCTCCTGGGCCGAAGACGCAGTGGACACTTGATACCCGGCGTGGGTCATCAACACTGATAACATCTCAGTTACATCAGAGACGTCGTCTACCACCAACGCCCAACGGTGATCCTGAGCATCCAGGCCAGACGCCTGTGTGCTGGTTGATTGCGATGATTGCTGACGACCGCGAGAGGGCAGAAATTGAGAGTGGAGTTGGATAGGGGTCCAGCCATTTACTTCAGCGACAGGCGTAAATCTTGACTCTACTATCATCGAAGGGTCCCCGGCGTACTTGGAGCAACTCATTGTCTATGGGCAAACGGTGAGTTAATTTAGCTGAAACCTGAATATCTGTCTAGCAACTATTGAATCTGGTCGTAATCTTCATCAACCGAAGAAACCAGAAGACTTTCGACCGTCTGAACCAAATCTGTCGGGTCAATTGGCTTGGAGACGTGCCGATTGAAACCTGCGGAAATTGCCGCGTTCACGTCTTTCTGCGAGGCATACCCGGTCAACGCGATTGCGGGCAACGACTTCAGTGCCTCCCGCTGGCGCAGCTCCTGAATTAGCTGCAGCCCATCCATTCCCGGCATGCCAATATCGGAGATTAGTATGTCGAAATTCTCGCGGCCGGCGAGTTCGAGCGCTTCCGGGGCTGAAGTGCAACGCAAGACTTCGTAACCGCGCGATTCGAAGTTTGCAGCTAACATTTCGAGGGTATCCGGCTGATCTTCGACAAGAAGAATCCGAGTGCGGCTGGCCGCATCGTTGAGTTCTCGTGCTCGGATGGCCGGCCTGGTCTCGTGCCTCTGTGGGTTTTCTCTTGGCAGTTTGACTTCGAAAAAACTTCCTTTGCCCTGGCCTTCGCTGGCAGCTTCAACTTTGCCGCCGTGAGCTTCAACAAAGCTTTTCACCAGGGCTAGACCGAGCCCAAGTCCTCCGAAGCTGCGAGTACGCGAGCCGTCTTCCTGACGAAACCGATCAAAAACGCGCGGCAAAAACTCGCTGGATATTCCCTCGCCCTGATCTTCAACCCGAATCAAAGCCCCCGTCTCGTTAGCTTCGAATGACACCTGAACGTGACCGCCGGGCGGTGAAAACTTGATCGCGTTATGCAGAAGGTTGCAAAACGTTTGATTGAGACGACTTCGATCTCCAGTCACAGTGGCAGTAGCCGCTTCATCAGCAATTTTGAGACGCAACTGCACTTTCGAGTCTTGTGCGTAAGGTCGCATCGTTTCCATCGACTCTTTCAGCACACTGGCCAGGGATACGGGCGCTTCCTCGATCCGCATCTTGCCACTCAGGATTGCCGACATATCCAGCAAGTCGTTTATCAATCGCTTCAGACTGTAGGCATTCCTGTTAACTATCGACAGCACGCGAATAAACTCTTCATCCGGCAAGATGCCGTTTTGCATCATGTGGACCCAACCGATAATGGGCGTCAGAGGCGTGCGCAGCTCGTGTGAAAGAATCGTCAGAAATTCATCCTTCGCACGGTTTGCGGCTTCGGCCTCGGCACGCGCCGTCCGTTCCACTTCGTACAGCCGAGCATTCTCGACCGCTAGCGCGATTCGATCTGCAGCTAATTCGAGAAGCTTCACATCATCATCCGTGAAATGTGCGAACTCGAGTTTCCCAACGTGAAGCACGCCAGTCGGGCGTCCCTCCAGCAACAGAGGGACTCCCAAAAGCGACTTGATTCCTTTTTCCCGCAAAAGAGGATTTTGAACATCGGCTTTAGTAATGTCGTCGATCACTATCGGCCTTAGTTCAGCTACGATTCTTCCGGCGAATCCTTTGCCCACCGGTATGCGGACGCCAGTTTCAACCTCTTCTTCTAAACCTTGTGCAGCCCAGGCGACCAGCTCGTCGCCTTCGGTTTCCAGCAAAAGAATTGCGACGGTATCCACCTTCAGCACCTCGCGAATGCGATTGAGCGATTCGCCCAGGACTTCTTCCACCGACAGATAAGCAAGGGCTGTATCCGTCATTCTATGCACTGACTCGAGTTGTTTGCTGAGCTTCTCTGCCTCGCCCCGGGCTTCATGTGCGCGATCCAGCGCGTGCACCAGTTCCTGTTCACCTTTCTTGCGTTCGATGTACTGTGCAATTTGATTAGCGATCGCGGTCACCGTGTTTAGCATTGACGGATCTGCGTCTTTTATCTCGTCGCTGAAGAGCTCAATGACTCCCAGGACCTGCCCGGTCAGCATGATCGGGAAACCAAACGCTGCATGAAGATTTCCTTCGGCGGCCAATGACGATCGGGGAAAGTTGTTGCTGGCAAAATCAGAAACCCACAGGGGTTGTTTAGTCGCCCAGACCGTTCCAAGAAATCCAACCCCTTGAGCGTAGCGAGACTCCCGGCTGATGGCCTCGAATTGAGCGGCATCAGGAGAGGAATCACTGCGCCAATGGGCCACTGGCCGTAACTCGTTTGCGGGCATAGAAACCGACCAAAGCCCTGCAAACTGCCAGCCGAGATTGTCACAAATAGTCTTGAGTAGTTGCGGTGCAGCCTCTGAAAGGTTTGGAGCACTGGCGAGAATATCCGCCACGGAATGTTGCAGGGCGAGTCGGTGTTCGATCTGTTTTCGCCTGGTAATATCGCGCGCGATGCCCGTAAAAAATC
>JALZOO010000614.1 GCA_030913905.1 Acidobacteriota bacterium | reverse complement strand
TTGGTGGTGAAGTTAATAATGTTCACTCGTTTGGTTTGACTCACATAGTTCGTACCTTGAGTGCGCACCCTCACCTGATAGTTGCCTTGAGAGAGATTCTCGAAGACATAACGACCCCCACCGGTTGTTCGTGTCACTGAAATCACCGATTCAAGATCATTCATTAACTCGACGTAGAGCTCCGGTACTGGTCGGCGGTCCGGGGAAAAGACAAGTCCGCTGATGGTATTTCTCGCCTGGACCGAGCTAGTTGGTGGTACGGGTACTAATGACCTGGTTGGCGCCGAAGGTTGGACGGGCATGGACACGCTGATGGCAAGCCCCAGCAGCAAATACGTAACCATAACATCCTCTCCGTGATTTGTACCTCTATAGAGGTCGACCTATGCTTGGGCATTTCGGGGATTTTTCACACTGATTTTACCACAGGCAATGGACGTTAACACCCACTTTTCGTACAGAAAAACCGTGGTATTCAGCCTGTATCGCCTGAGTTCAGGCGCCATGTCCTAAGGGGTTATTCGGACTTGGTTCAGACTGATCTAAAGCTCGTGTTTGAACTCAACTTTTGGCTGCCTTTTCGCGCCAACTTACAACCAGCTTCTTAAGCACCTCTGCCTGGGGATGCTTGGGCTGCAATTTGAGAAAGGTTTCCATGGCGTCTGCTGCTTCGGTGAAGCGTTTAGTTAGCTCATAAACCTTTGCAAGCCGCCAGTACACCTCCGGCACGTTCTTACCCCCCTTGGTGATCACGGTTTTGAATTCCGACTCTGCTTCAACTAGCTTGGGTTCTCTCATCAACGCGATACCCAGCCACAGATGCCCGTCGAGGTTCTCAGGATCAAGGGATACGGCGCGGCGAAGAGATTCAAGGGCGGCTGCGGTCTGCTTCAAGTTATATTGCGCAATTCCGAGAGCGAAGAAACTTGCGAAACCACGGGGATTCACCTGAACCGCCTTGTTGAGAAGTATAGCGGCAGCCTCGTAGTGCTGAAGTTTTACATATTCAGTGCCCAAAATCTCAAGGGCATAGTAATAGTTGGGAAAGAGTTCAATAGCCTTCTTTAATCCCGCCAGAGCCGGCTCCGCCTTTTTGTTATCTAAGTCTTCAAGAGCTTTATCAAGGACCTTTCGCGCTTCCGCAGGAACATCTTGAAAGAAAACCGCAGCCGGCCCGGCGCTGCCTGGCGGGCCCTTCAACACGAAATCCTGTTGAATTGATTGTCCTCCACCGAGCCTGGCTGGCCCGGTTTCTTGTGTGCGACTCATACTTATTAATTGTATTCGCTTGGTCTGTTGTGTATAGCCGGTGCCGTGGGGTAGCACGCGCACCTGGAAGGTGCCACTTGAGAGGCCGTTGAAGACATAACGACCAGCACTGTCAGTACGTGTGGTCGAGATTACTGAATCCACCTCGTCGAGCAGCTCAACGCGCATTCTTTCCAGGGGCCTACGCGAGGCACCATCCCAGACGTGGCCCGAGATTGAACTGCCGCCTCCTTGAACCGATAGTGTCGCGGGAGAATTTTCGGGTGCAATAATCGCTAAAGAGTTCACGGGCGCGGCAAGATACATTGATAATCCTAGCAACAAGATAATCATGGCTTGTCCTTTCAAAATATGCATCTGTCGGTTGGAATCAGATCGAAGCGTCTAAATTGTAATCTTGGAGGGCAATTCTATCATGTAGGTTGCTGGACATAGGAGTGTAAACAATAATTCTCGACCTCGAATTGAAGCTGACATGCGGGGGGCCCCTTGGAGACTTACGTATTGCAACTCGGGAATGCGCTGCCACTAAGAGTGCGCAGAAAGGATCTGAGAAAGAATATCCTCCGCTACGGTCGCATAAAGAAAAAAAGAAGCCCATCCAGTTTCCTGGATGGGCTTTTAAGGTTAAACCAAATGCAGAGACCGGTCGTTAGAACATGAACCGGAATCCGAAACGGATCGCTCGTGGGCTCTGGAACAGGTTGGGTTGGTTATAACGCGCATCCTGCTCAAAACCAGGAGTTCCCAGCAGCGTCTGGATCTCGTCGCGGAGACCGTTGCCCTGGAAAATAGCTCTAATGGCTGCGCCCCTACCACCTGCGATTCCGAAGGAAAAGTCGTCAAAAACCGCGCCGCTAATCAGGTCATAGCGAGCCAATTCATTTCTCTCATCGAAGAGATTGATGAAGTTGACGTCGAACGCTACCGCATAACGACCGTCATTACCGAACTTGTACTTATGGGTAACGGCAAAGTCGGTCTGCGTGAACATCTCGGTGCGACCCAGGTCACCACGTTCGTTAAGAACAACGGTGGCAACGTCAATCAAGTCGACACGCGAAGAGATTGGCGTACCTGTTTGAGCGGTCGTGTAGAAGGAGAAACTAGTTGAGTTGCCTTCGACTCCGCCTACATTTCTCCAGTCAAGTGTATAAGCACCGAAGACTTTGATC
>JALZOO010000598.1 GCA_030913905.1 Acidobacteriota bacterium | reverse complement strand
GGCCGCAAAGGCGGGCCTTCCCAAGCCGCCGCGCGCTTTTCCGGCGATGGCCCTCGGCACCAGTGAAGCCACGCCGTTGCAGGTCGCGTCCGCATACACCGCGTTTGCAACCCTGGGAACGCGGACGTCACCAGTTGCGATTAACAGAATAACGACGGGTAACGGTGTGACCGTCGCGGCGCCGACGGCGCAGAAGAGCGAAGTAATGCGGCCAGACGTAGCTTACGTGATGACCTCATTCATGAAAGACGTGGTCAATCGGGGCACAGCCGCGAAGGTCAGGGCGCGCGGCTTCAAAGGAAACGTCGCCGGCAAAACCGGAACCTCTCGCGACGGATGGTTTGCGGGTTACACGCCTAATCTCGTTTGCGTCGTGTGGGTGGGGTTCGATGATGGTTCGCAACTCGGATTGACCGGCGCAAACTCTGCGCTGCCGATTTGGACGGACTTCATGAGTGCTGCGCTCGGCGACCATCCCGAATGGCAGGGAGACTGGGAAATGCCCGCGGGCATTGATCAGGTGGCGATAAATCCAAAAACCGGGGCGCCTGCATCACCTGACGATCCCGAAAAGCGAATTGAGCTGTTTATTAATGGCACCTCGTCGCGGGAAGCTTCAACGATCGAACCGGAAATCGAGGCCACGCCCGAGACTGAAGAAATGCTGCCTACGCCGCCTGAGTTTTTGCCGCCCCCACTCCCGGAGGCATCCCCGGTTGGTTCGCCAAGACTGAAGCAGCCGAAGTATGAAACGCGGAGCGGGGATACTGGACTATTGGAAGGAACGATAACGCTCGACATCGATCCCTCAACCGGATTGATTGCAGTGGAGTCGTGTCCAGTGATCCGCACTCGCACGTTCGTACTGGGAACCGAGCCCAGGCGATACTGCGGCCCCGAATATCACCAGGGTTCAGCGAGCCCTCAAGCCACTCGCCCCCGCCTGACCAATCCTTAGCGCGCTATCCGCAGATTACGCAGATTACGCAGATTCAATAAGACAGTGAGAGTGCGATGTTGTGTTTTGTCTGTTCAAGTCTATGTAAAGCGCTTCTGACTATTTTGTTTTTTAAATCTGTGTAATCTGCGTAATCTGCGGATAGTTATGGCATGAGGTCACTACAAGCGGATTCAATAGCTGTGTGAAGGGTTTCGATAGCGAGCGCGGCTGCATGTCGTCTTCGTGACGGCAAACCGCCAACCGCATCGAGCACTTCTTGCCTGGTCAGCTTCATCGCCTCTTCAATAGTCTTTCCCACTAACAGTTCCGATAAGACCGAGCCACAGACGAGAACCGGCGGACAGCCGTAAGCGAGAAACCCCGCCGCTTCAATTCTGCTGTTGCGCACGCGCAGCGAAAGACGCAGACGGTCGCCGCAAATCGGATTAGTCTCTTCAGCAACGGCGGTGGCGTCAGGCAATTCGCCGACGTTTCGAGGATTTTCCAGATGGTCGTTGAAGGCAGGGGAGTAAGGCACGTCTCGCGTCTCAATTCGCAGTGACGGGTTCTAAACTTCGAGGTTTGTTAAGCGGTGAAAGCTGTCGCAGCCTTTCCACGACCCGCGGAAGAACGTCCAGGACGTAATCAACATCCTCATCCGTATTGTCTTTGCCAAAGCTGAAGCGAATGGAGCCGCGGGCGAGTTCATCATTGCGTCCGAGTGCGCGAATGACCGGCGAGGGTTCGAGTGTGCCGGAAGAGCAGGCGGACCCAGTAGAAACAGCAACGCCCTGAAGGTCGAGATTGATCAGTAGCCCCTCACCTTCAATGAATCGAAATGAGATGTTTGAGAGGTGCGGCAGACGTCGTGTCTGGTCGCCATTGAAGACGACATTTTCAACTCGATCAGTAACACCTCGTTCAAACTTGTCGCGCAGTTGGCGGTCATGCTGGGACCGTTGTTCCATTTCCTCACCCGCGAGTTTTGCAGCTGCTCCAAAGGCAACGATCCCGGGCACACCTTCCGTGCCAGCTCGCCGTTCTCGTTCCTGATGGCCGCCAATGTTTTGAGGCGTTAGACGAACGCCGCGACGAACGAATAGCGCTGCCGTGCCTTTTGGCGCGTAGAGTTTGTGGCCTGAGAGTGACAACAGATCGCAGCCAAGTGTATCCACGTCCAAAGGAATCCTGCCGGCTGCCTGGACCGCGTCGGTGTGGAGGAAGAGATTTTTACGACCGCGCGTGCGCTCCTTCCGCACGAGTTGGCCAATTTCAGCCACCGGCTGGATCGTCCCGATTTCGTTGTTTGCCAACATCACTGAGATCAAGATCGTGTCTGGCTGCAAGGCTGCCCGCACATCTTCCACTCTGACAACTCCATCTTCGTACGCGGGCAGTCGCGTCACTTGCCAGCCGCGCTTCTCCAGAGCGTCACAAATTCCGCGGACCGACGAGTGTTCGATTGAAGAAGTGATTATGTGGCCCGGGCTTCCCCCTTCACACACACCGCGTATGGCGAGGTTGTTGGCCTCGGTTCCTCCCGAAACAAATATGACCTCGTTCGGACGTGCCTCGATTAAGGCGGCAATCTCTCGCCGGGCACGGTCAACGGCGGCCCGTGCCTCCTGACCAAAGGAGTGAACGCTGGACGCGTTGCCATACTTCTCAGTCAGGTAGGGCAGCATTGCCTCAACGACACGCGGGTCTACCGGTGTCGTCGCGCTGTGATCCAGGTAAATCCTGGGACGTTCAGTCATTGGTTTCGGCTCTCGTCGCCAACCAGTAACCTCAAAACGGCATCTGAGGGCCAGCTTTTCCCTCTTGTGCCTGCGAGACTGGGAGCTATTCGAGTCTAGGTCGCACAAAACAGGCGGTCAAGCAGGGCCCAGTTCTAAAAGCGAATGTTATTTGTTAGTCGCTTTCATGAATGATAGCATCGCGCGTGCACGAGGTTGGCTCTCCCAAGACACCTACGGTCGCTACGGCGCCGTAACTCTCTGGAAGGAACAGTAAATGAAATTTTTAAGAATTCCCCTGGTCACCTTGATGGCGTTGGCTATGACTTCGTGGGCAAGCTCCGTAACAACGACTAACTACACAGTGGCAGCGCAGTCGCAGTCGACTGCACTGGAACGCGGCTACCGGACGGGCTATTCGGATGGCTATAACACCGGCTATCGCGACATCTCGGATCGAGCCTCGCGTGGTTATCAAAGCAAGGACGAATACCAGCGGGCGGATCGCAATTTCAATCCTGCCTGGGGAACCATCGAAGACTATCGCGACGGTTATCAGCAGGGCTTCGAAGCTGGGTATGCTCGTGGATACGATCGCCAGCCGTTCGACTCCTCGATCCCCACCGGACTAACCAGGCGTGGAACAGTCGACTCCGATCCCGACGCTCCGGTGAATTCGTCGAACACTGGCGGAAGCTCACCGCAGGTGAACACCGCGCCAATCGTCATCCGGCGTGATGAGATCTTGTTGATTGAATTGCTTTCAAGTCTTTCCACCGACGCCACTCAACAGGGCGACCGGTTTCAGGCACGCGTGGTGGAACCTGGAGAGCTGCAAGGCGCCATCGTTGAGGGACGCGTGACCCGAGTGAAGCGGGCAGGAAAAGTAAAAGGAACCTCCGAACTTCAACTTGCCTTCGAATCGATTCGAATGGATTCGGGCGACAGGCGTACCGTCGGTTTCAATGCGGACGTAGTTGAAGTCATCGATATGGGCAACCGCGACGGGGCCGGAACAGTGGATTCTGAGGGCGGCGTGAAGGGAAGAGATTCCACCAAAGATGACGTCTCCAAAGTGGGTGCGAGCACGGGCATCGGCGCGATCATCGGGGCCATTGCCGGCGGCGGCAAAGGAGCCGCGATCGGCGCAGCGATTGGTGGTTCCATCGGAACGGCCGGTGTGCTCAGCAGCCGCGGCAAAGACGTCCGGCTTGAACGCGGCCAGCAATTGAAGATTCGCGCCGCAACCGAGACACGGATCCAGTAAACACGTTCAAGTGAAAAATCGACGCGGAGACACCGTGGCGCGGAGGCGCGATCTCATCAAACCTTCTGCCAGTGTCTCCGCTTCTTCGCGTTTGCCTGGCCCTTTGATTACACTCCTCACGGATTTTGGGACGGCAGATTATTTCGTCGGTGCGGTCAAGGGTGTGATTCTGTCAATCAACCCGGCTGCCACCATCGTTGACATCACTCACGAAATTCCTCCGCAAGACATTGAAGCAGCGGCCTTCACGCTGCTCGCTGCGTATGCGACGTTTCCGCTGAAGACAGTTCACGTGGCTGTTGTCGATCCCGGAGTGGGTTCATCGCGCCGGCCGATCCTGGTTGAAGCTGCGGGTCAGTTCTTCGTTGGCCCTGACAATGGAATTTTCAGTTACCTATGCGACAGCGTTAAGAATTCCCAAGTATTCCACCTGACAAACGCCAAATACTTTCGGCAGCCCGTCAGTCCAACTTTCAATGGGCGCGACGTTTTTGCGCCTGTGGCGGCGGCCATTTCCAACGGTGCAGACCCTCAACAACTGGGGGACAAGATTAAAGATTATGTACGATTGAAACCACTAATGCCTGAGAAGAGTCGAAAGGGAGAGATCAAGGGCCGGGTCATTCACATCGATCGCTTCGGCAATTGCGTTACCAACATCACGCGAAAGGATGTGCCGGACACGGCGGCTGCGAAGCTGCGAATTAAGGGCACACTGGTTAAGTCTTTTCGAAACTACTTCGCTGAAGAGACCGCGAGCCGCGACAAGATTTTTGG
>JALZOO010000589.1 GCA_030913905.1 Acidobacteriota bacterium | reverse complement strand
CGCGGCGCTACTGTTGTGATCGCTACGCCTGGCCGATTGCTCGACCTGACCGAACGCGGCGCAGTTAGCCTTTCGACGGTAGAGTTTCTCGTGCTTGACGAAGCAGATCGCATGCTCGACATGGGATTTCTGCCGGCAATCCGTCGGATCCTTTCAATGGTCCCGGAAAAACGCCAGACACTTCTATTCTCGGCCACGATGTCAGCAGACATTGAAAAGCTCGCACGTACGACGATGCGACAGCCGGCACTGATTGAAATCAGCGCCCGCGGTAAGGCTGCCGCTATGGTTGAGCAGATTGCTTATCCAGTGGCGGCAGAATCGAAAACGGCTTTGTTGCTTGATCTGCTCGAGCGCGAACGCTTCGAGCGTGTGCTGGTCTTCACTCGAACACGCCGCGGCGCGGAACGTTTATCGCATATTCTTTCGGCGCGAGATCATAGCGTTAATCGGATTCACTCCGATCGCACGCAGCCTCAGCGTGAAGCCGCCTTGCGCGGGTTCCGCGACGGGCAAACTCGCGTGTTGGTTGCGACCGACATCGCTGCACGCGGACTCGACGTTGATGCCGTTTCTCATGTCATCAACTATGACGTGCCGTCAGCGCCTGAAGATTACGTTCACCGAATTGGGCGAACTGGACGCGCCGGCAACGCCGGTCGCGCGATAACGATTGTTACGCCAGTTGACGAGTCGTCGATGCGTGGCATCGAGCGGCTAATTGGCCAACCGGTCAAGCGCGAAGTCCTGCCGGCATTTGGTGGTAGGAAAACCGCCGAAGTCGAAAGAAGGCCGTTCGCGCGCGCAGCAACATCGCGTCCGGTGTTTACGCGTTCATTTAGACCTCGACGCGCGAGTAGATAAATCGACCAACGACGGTCGACCGACGACGGCCGACACGGTCGTCCGTCCATAGCTAAAGGAGAGTTCTATTGGCAAGAGATGATTTGATTCCTGCGGAAGGAATAATAATCGACAAACAGCCGAACGCATTTTTCAAAGTGCAACTCGACAATACGCAACACGTCGTGCTGGCGGCGATTTCGGGCAAGATGCGCAAGCATCGGATCCGAATCCTGGTCGGCGATCGCGTGAGCGTTGAGATGTCGCCCTACGATCTATCACGAGGGCGAATCACTTACCGATTCAAGTAGGCATTTCAGTCCTGAGTGCTGAGTTCTGAGTTAGTCGTCGTTCCACGCGTCGGCATTCTTGTACTCAGCACTCAGCACTCAGGACTCAGGACTCAGCACTTAGCACTCAGGACTCAGCACGGGGTCTTGATTCATACCCTTTCAATCCCTTCCTTCGGCTCGACAGTGATTGTGCGAAAAGTAGAGAGGCGCACCAGCCCGGATGCTGCGCCTTTTGGTTTTGTAAGAAACTTTCGCTGCGTGTAGTGAACAGCTACTTTTGAATCCTTGCTTGCCTGACTGAACTTCGCCGCCAACTGCGCTGCTTCAATTATCGTCCGATGGGGAATCTCTTTCCGGCTGGAGTTCCGCACGATTACGTGCGAACCGGGATAGTCGCCGGCATGTAGCCAAAGATCGTTCGGACGCGCCACTCGAAAGGTCAGCTTGTCGTTATCGCGTGCAGTACGTCCCACCAGCACCTCGTAGCCGTCGGACGACCGGTAGTGCCTCATGCCGGGAAGTATTGCCGCTTCCTTTTTCTTTTTGCCGGTAGCTCTCGCCTGAGGTTCATGACTGCCAAACTTAGCCAGTGCCGATTCATTGCCCGTCGCTATCGCTTCTTCAAGCTTTGCCTGCCTATCGACTAGTTGTTCCAACTCGCGATCTATCCGGACCAGCCTGATTCCGATCTCTTCAACTGCTCGCTTCGATTTTGCGTAACGCGAAAACGATTCACCGGCTGCGTCCTGCAACGACGTATTGGCGTCGATTTGTATTTCAATTGTTGGTGAGCCTTCGGCGTAGTAGTCCGTCAGCCTGACTTTGTCATCTTCGCGTTCGGCCGTGGCGATGTTTGCAAGTAACAGATCGCCGAGCCGTTTGTGTTCGCTGGGATTGCCGTGCGCAATGAGGTCCTCGTTGAGGTTTTTCCTCAGCTTCTTGCGTTTGCTTATCTCCTTTTGAAGATCGCCAAGCAGCTTTTTCGCGAGCGACTGAAACGCCTGCTGTTCTTCGAGTTTGCGGTAGTGTTCGTCGAGAGCTGCAGAAATCGTCGCCGCATTTCCGCGCGTAATCTCAGTCTCTTTGGACCCGCTTCGATCCTGCGGTGGCTGGCTGTATTGCTCGCCAACTTGCTGCCCTTCGCCGCGCGGCGAGCGGAACGCATGCGTAATCACGCCGGTGTGATCCAGCAGAAATAGGTTTGCGGAGCGACCCGTTAGTTGTGCAAGTAAAGTGCGGTTCAGAACATCGCCCAGTTCGTCGGTAACCTCAAATGAGAACCTTACGATTCGCTCATCCTCAGCTTTCTTGATGGACAACAACCGACCGCCTCCAAGAGTCGCTCGGACTCCCTGAGCGAATGCCGAAAGCGGAGCAGAAGATTTCTCGAGTTCGCGTACGGTTCGTTTAATCAAATACAGACGAGGCGCGGCAGGGTCCACACTGATGAAAAGATAGCCGTCGCTCTTGAGGCCGAAGTCGATTGCGAGAGCATCCTCCGAGAGTTGAAAAACCTTACCTAGGAAGCGATCCGGCAATAGCTGAGACAACTCTGCGACAATCTCTTTAATGGTTTGCTGATGCACAATTTACCCTAAATGAAAAAGGCCCTGCTCGAACGACAGAGCAGAGCCCATTCTAGCGATAAGCTTTAGTCAGACTCTAACCACGGCTGTCCGTGTAAACCGATCGTGAGCGGCCCGCTTTTCACGATCAAAAAATGTGTATATGAACCCGATGCCGGCTGACGCCACCGACAGCATGTAAACAAGCGCTCGCACCGCAGATTGTGCTCCCGTCGGAATCAAACCCGTGCGGGCGTCAACCACGCG
This sequence comes from Acidobacteriota bacterium, assembly GCA_030913905.1. Taxonomy (GTDB): domain Bacteria; phylum Acidobacteriota; class Blastocatellia; order Pyrinomonadales; family Pyrinomonadaceae; genus PSRF01. The sequence continues at coordinate 6,027 of JALZOO010000589.1, read as the reverse complement.
CAGAGAACAGAGTCGCATGCCAACAGTACGGCCTGTTAGTGCGGTTACGACAGTGTGGTAGAGAAAGCCCGTTAAGATGAATGCCGCCGCGGTAAATGTAATTACGCGGAAGTCCTGCCAGTTCAGTTGCGTTAGGTTCAACAGAGCAAGCGCTGGAGACGCGAGCAGGCATACCACCAACAGATCGATTATCCCGCTAACGATGCGCAGAGGAACCGACGCTGACGTATGTTTGCGGATATCAAACCCGCCAGTAGTCTGGATAGAGTCCAGGTAATTGAGGGCAGGGTCGTTCTCGCCTCTTATGAGTCTCTTCGGCTTTCGGCTCTCAGAAATCTCGACCTGCTGAACTGCCGGTGAGCGAACGACGGCCAGATTGCGAACTCTTTCAGGGGGAGGAGAGTCATTCGCTGTGGTCTCCCGTTCCGAGAGGCTGGAGCTGTTCAAGTTGCCATTCGAAGGCGATCCATCAAGTTGTGGCGGCGCCTCATAAGCAACCTGTCTTGCTACAGCGGTGTTACCCGAGAACTGTTGTTGCGCATTCGCTCGTTCGAGCCGTTGTAAGGCCGCCGCGACTATTGGATTTAGAGGTTGGATTTCTGCTTGCGGCAGAAGTTCCAAGACCGGCGTTGGTTTGAGAACGTCGCCATTGGTGGGCGGTTCGGTGTCACATGTTTCCACCGATGCCTCGCGCGCGCGTCGTTCTTGGGCTTCACGCACACGTTCGCCTAATTCCTTTCGCCATTCCGGCTTAGAAGTCTTGGTTATTCCGGGAAATTCGATTAAAGACGGCGTCGATTTAGCCGTTGCACTTGTCAACGCGATGGCCGGTTCTGCTGGTTTCGGAGTTTTTACGGGCGAGGCGATGGATTGTTGCTGGGCTTGCTCGGGGTCAACCCAGGTCCTGTTCCGGAAAGCGCCGCATTCCGGACATTTCATTGAACGTTTCTTGATAATCGCGCCGCACGAGGGACATCGCATACCAAGCTGCCTCCGAAGGGGACGGTCTAGCGTGAAGGCTGCAAAACTTAGCCAAACACGCCCGCGTGAACGGCGCGCATCGTATCAGGAATTACTTTAAGTCGTCAACCAGAAAATATAAGAGGCGTTGGAGTTGTCTCGCCGCCGGGAGGGAAGCGATTGGGAGGGATCTTGCCTGGAGGTGTTTTACAGCGGCGTGCGGCCGGCGAAACCTGCGTCCATATCGTGCCACCACTCAAGCTCGTCACCTTCGCCTAATTGCCAGCAAAGTAGCACAACGCGACCGTCCCGAAGTGAGGGAAAATCGATAAGGCCGCGTTCGAAATCCTTCAACTGCACGCCCATCGCCTCTAATTCGGCCATTTCAGTAGTAAATCGCGTGAGGAGCGTAGCATATAGAACTCCGTGCGCCATACCGCCGCCCCCGTCTTCAGCGCCTTCGGCGGCGAGTTTCGCCTGCTTGCGATACACCGATAGACGCCGGCGAGAGCGCTGCATCCTTTTCAGGAGTTCGCGAACTGCGGGAAGGAGCGCATTTGCCTCTTCGACGGTAAATATCTTCATTTCTACCTTGTTCGCAAACTTTTCAGCTTTGTCGTTGGTCACGCACTCACTGTTCGTCCGTGACGCGGATAAAGTCGGTCGAGTCGTCGAACGATCCAGTCTCTTCGATTGTAGCTTCGACCACCACTCGCATAGCAGCTTCAAATTCCCTCGCGGTGCTCTCCTGCACATCGATTTGTTCGTGGAGATATTGCGACGGTTGCTGCTCGTGTATCTCGCGCTCATCGTAGCGTGGACCGTGAACCTCTTTGCGAACTCTGTCGGCTATTTCACCCAGGTCAATGAAATAATCAGCGACATCGATTAACTTCGGCGCCGTGTTTGAACGGAAGCCCGCCACCTCCACACGGCAACCCTTGTAGGCAACGGCATTCACCGCATAAACGAAGTCTTCATCTCCTGACACAAGCACTGCGGTGTCGTAGCACCCAGCGAGTGAAAGCATGTCGACGGCAATCTCAACATCAAGGTTTGCTTTGCGGCTGCCGTCATAAAAGGTCTTCAACTCTTTCTGAATCACACGAAAGCCGTTGCGCCTCATCCAGAGAAGAAAGCCCTGTTGTCTTTCGGCTCCGACATCGACACCAGTGTAAAAGAAGGCCCTAAGCAAACGACCGTCGCCGAGTAACACCCGCAGTAATTTGTTGTAGTCGACGTCTATATTGTGGAAACGCGCAGCGTGAAAGAGATTATTGCCGTCGATAAAAACGGCCACTCTGCCACGATGTCCAAGCTGCCATGAAATATTGTTTGTAGGATCGAAATTATGCATCGGATAAGCTGCTCCAATAGTTTTGTTAATCGTTTCTAGGATGCTTTTTTGGGTGTGAATGGTCAAGTAGGGAGAAAATAAACTCAACCATGGGCCCTATTCCGCAGCGATTATCTCGCCATTTACTGCGTCGACATAAACCTTTTTCACAGGAGCGTTGGTGAGTTCGACTTCCCATGCGATATGAAACTCCAGAGCATCGGCGTTGCTCTGCGATGGAACAATATAAGTGACCAACTCGCGAGGACTGATCTCACTAGTGGCTGCTAGCTTAAGGTTTACTTGAGTCCCGCTTGCGTCGGAGTAATTGATTGGGTTGGTGCGAACCGCGGTTATTACTTCTTCTGCCTGGAGGCGCGGGCTAATCGGGGCAAGCGCAGTTTGCAGACGATCGGCGTCTGGGATGCAAGTGCTCGAGATGTTTAGCACACGCCGGTCCGGCGCAAAACGAATCAGAAGTTTGCCGTAGTTGCCTCGAATTGGATAACGAAACGGACGCTGCTCGTAGGTCGCTAGTTTCGTACCGTCTGGTTCGTCGACTCGCGCGACCAGCGACAGCTTTGCGGGGTCAGCGCCGATCAATTCTTGCCACTCTCTGATGAAACGCCGCAGGGATTCTCGGGTTTCTTCCTCGGTCATTACCGCTGCGGTGCCAAGTTTAGGAAGATACAGGGGACGGGAAGCGTTCGCAGGCAAGCTTTCGATAGTAGCCGTAACGCGCTGTAGTTGGGGCGAGGGTCCGGTGTCAGCGGGCTGAAATAGTCGAGCCACCGCCGACTGCGCGGCTTCGCGTCGTTGATCGTCTGAGGCAAAGATCAACGGATACAGTGGTTCGTTGCCTCGTGGTCCTGTTGCACCAGGGGGTTGCAATGGGGCACAACTGCCCGCCGCCAATGCTATCGCCAGGAGCAGGCAAACTCGTAGATCGACCCAACTCGTTTTGAGAACAGTCATAGAGCGATATCGATTCAAACTCTCCGGCCGTCGTATAATCCAAACTCCTGGAGGACCGGTTGCCCAAAGATAACGAAAACCTTCCCCTTTCGATTCTGACACCCGATGGCCCAGCCGCCTCGTCCGAGCCGAAGGCCTTTGCGCCTGATCAGCTAATCGATTGTGAAAAATGCCTGAGAAAAAACCCGCCCACGAGGGCCAAGTGCCTCTATTGCGGCGCCGTCCTTACGCTCAGTGATGATGCCCTCGATCTGCAAAGACCAACGCTCGGGCCACTGGAAAAATGGGAGCAGGGATATAACAACATCCTTCTGCCTTCGGCTGCAAATGCCCCGCAGGATCTTAGTGAAGCCGATGAGGCGGAGGCGGTTAACCTACTGAAACTAGCCCCGACAGATCTGGCACGAATCCTATCTAGCGGAGGACCGCTTCCAGTTGCGCGCACCGGATCAATTGATGAAGCTCACTTGATTCAGCGCCGGCTCCGCAGCTTTGGTCTTGAGACGCGTGTCGTGTCGGATGCAGAGCTCAACGGTGAAATCGCGCCGGTTCGAGTACGCGCGGTAGACATTGATGATGAGTCGCTGTGGTCGTATCAAACACCTGAATCAACAGCCATACAGATCGCGTGGTCCGACTTCGTGCTTTTCGTTCCAGGAAGACTATTAACAAAACGGCTGACAGTGACGGAACAGAAAGCCTCGCGAACCGAAAACAGGATTCTCGATTCCAGCGAGTTCTTCAACGACGAGACCGTGCTCGATTTTTACACGAGAAAAGATGCGACGACCTATCGAATCAACGCCAACAGTTTTGACTTTTCATGTTTGGGAACCAAGAAGAAACTGCTGGTAGCCGAAAACATGTCGACACTGGTGGAGTTGTTTCGCAGTCGTGCGCCACAAGCTGAGTGGGACGATTCCTATCACACCATTCGAAAGGTCCTGGACGCAGTCTGGCCGGCGGAGCAACACAACGAATCCAGCGGGTGGCGCCGCGATCGCCCAGGGAAGCACGTCATCGGAAGCACCACCGAAGTCAGTAACGAGTCGCAGTTTTTGAAATACTCGCGTCTTCGTTACCACTTTCTTCGTATGTCACCGCCGGAAACCAATGAAGATGCATAAGCCTGCACGAGCGAAGCAATCGCGCGCCATTCACACTTCAGAGGCAGACGAATCGGGTCATGCGAGCTCATCTCAGGATCGAGCAGATACGATCTACGGATTGATTCCGGTGCTCGAATCGCTTCGTGCCGGGAGCAAGCAACTCCAGCAAATCACGATCGCCGAGGGAGCGAGACACGAACGCTTACGCGATCTGCTCGAACTCGCGAGACGATCGGGAGTGCCTGTGCATCGAGTTCCCAAGGCTGCTATCGATCGAGCATTACCCGGAGTCACACATCAGGGAATTTTTGCCAACACGGCCGCAGCTAAGTATCGAGACGCGGACGATCTTCTCGATGAATTGAGTTTGCAAATAGGCACAGCTAACCAGCCATTAGTCCTGGGACTTGATGCTGTAGAAGATCCACGGAATCTCGGCGCGATTCTGCGAACCGCGGAATGCGCAGGTGTTGGTGGTGTGTTCATACCCGAACGTCGAGCAGTAGGACTTACTGGCACAGTTGCAAAGGCAGCGGCGGGCGCGCTCGAACACGTGCCGGTCGCCAGAGTCACGAATCTGGTCCAATTGATAGAGCAGTTGAAACGCCGTAACATCTGGGTGATTGGGGCCGCGGAAGATGGAACTTCCGAGTACACCGAATGGGACTGGAGCGTCCCGAGTGCGCTCTTTCTCGGAAGCGAGGGTGCGGGTTTGCATCGACTTGTAAGGGAACGTTGTGATGCGTTAGTTCGCATTCCGGTTCGCGGACGAATAGAATCACTCAACGTTTCAGTTGCAGCCGGAGTTATTCTTTACGAAGCATTGCGGCAAAGGGCCGCGCGAAAGTAAACCCTTGAAGACTCAAGCGGAGCGTAGCTGATCGGGAGGTAGTAATGTTTTGCCCTAAATGCGCAACTCAGAACCTCGAGGGAGCAAGCTTTTGTCGTTCTTGCGGAGCTAACATCAGTCTGATTCCACATGCCCTTTCCGGCCAATTGCCTCAGGAGTCGCCGAAGGATCTCGAAGACTACAGCCGCTCACGAAGAAGACATGGTCGTCGCGAGCTGAGTCTGGAAAACGCGTTTAAGAACGCGTTCATGGGCGTCGCCTTTCTGCTGGTGGCAATGGCGCTGGCCTTTTCGCGGATGGGAAGTGGGTGGTGGTTTTGGATGCTCATTCCGGCGTTCTCCATGTTGGGAACCGGCGTCGCTCAATACATTCGAATTAAGGAACGCGAGAAACGCGCGTTTCAACCGGGTAGTTTTGCTCGACCTGAAATTCAGCAACCGCCCGTCGGCGGTGTGTTCCCAGCCCGCAACACAGGTGAGCTGGTTGCGCCGCCACCTAGCGTCACGGAAGGCACCACTCGCCACCTTGGCGCAGAGGCACCGACAAAACATTTCGGTGGGACTGGTGCCGCGCCGAAATAACTCAATTCGTGAAACCAACCATCTGTATCTCGCTTTGTGAACAGACTATCGAGTCACTTGAGCGGGCCATTGCCAGAGCCACTAACGCAGCCAACCTTATCGAAGTCAGACTGGATTGCCTCGAACCCCTTGCGCTCGATCAAAACTTCGTCGCGATTGAGCGCCAGCTGCAAAACTCTCAACGTCCGACCATTCTTACCAATAGACCTCGAGAGC
>JALZOO010000583.1 GCA_030913905.1 Acidobacteriota bacterium | reverse complement strand
CGCCCAAACGTCAGTCCGGTTGAAAGACGACATCCGATTCAAAATTGATAGTGCCCGCCAGTGCCAGCTCGGCCGCCGATCGCGCCCCCCGCAGTCGCTACCTTCGAGCTGGCACAGCCATTTTTACCAGCCCCTTTTTCGCGAATTGCTTCCGTCTTCATAACTGAATTCCGGCCCGAACCAATAAATCAGCACCTTCCCTCGTCGCATCCTCAAGAACAGTCTTCTCGTTAAGAGTAAGCAGTTCTCGATCCTTCATTAAGACCGAGCCGTCGACTATAACGCTCATAACGTCAGCAGTTTGGGCGGAATACACCACTGCTGATACAAGACCTGTGGCTTGTGGAGTCGCGTGAAGCGAATCGAGATTTACCACGATTACGTCCGCGCGTTTACCTACCTCGAGACTGCCAACCTGTTTTTCAAGGCCGAGCGCTCTGGCACCGCCCATGGTGGCGATGCGCAGCGCCTGGTTCGCGGCAATTACCTCAGGTCCATGCAAAGCTTTTTGAAGCAACGCCATGCTGCGCATTTCAGTGAACATGTCGAGACGGTTGTTGCACGCAGCCCCATCAGCTCCAAGCGAAACAGAGATTCCTCGTTCGAGCATGGTCTCGATTGGAGCAATGCCCGAACCAAGTTTCAGATTCGATGAAGGGCAGTGGGCGACGTTCGTTCGGGACTTCTGGAGTATGTCAAATTCTTCTTCATCGAGATGAACGCAGTGCGCGAAAACCGCGTGCGATCCGGTAAGGCCCACGGAATCAAGATACGCGACATTGCGAAGACCGGTTTCCTGTTCGACCAACGCACACTCATTCTTGTTTTCCGAAGTATGCGTGTGAACCATCACACCATGCTTGCGCGAAAGTTCAGCCACGCGCGAAAGAAGTTCCTTCGTACAGCTGAGCGCAAAACGCGGCGCGAAACAGTAGCGAATTCGTTCGTCCTCCCTGCCATGCCAGGCCGAAAGCAGGCGGAGTGACTCCTCGATGGACGCATTGGTATCTTCTTGCAAAGCTGCCGGGACATCGTCGCCCTGGTCCATCATGCATTTGCCGACCGTGGCGCGAAAGCCGGTCTCTTCAACGACCTTGAAAACCTCTTCCGTATGATTCACAGTCTCCATTGTCAACGCACAAGTAGTCCCACCCTTTATTAGTTCGGCTATTCCCAACCGCGCTGAAGCCCTCACAGAAGCCGCGGTGTGCGCGGCTTCCATCGGCCAAACACGCTTCTTCAACCAGTCAAGCAGCGAGAGATCGTCTGCAGCGCCACGAAATAGCGTCTGACAGAGATGTATATGGGTTTGCACGAAGCCGGGAAGCACCGCGCAACCCGCCGCGTCAATCACGACGTCGGCGGTACCATCGGTTTCGCCGACGCTCGCAATCCGGCCATCGCGTACCAGCAGGTCGCCGCGCACGATTGAATTGCGGTCGTCCATCGTGATCAGGGTGCCGCCTTTAATGAGAATGGATTCTTTCATTTAGTAAGACAGGCATTCCTGTCTGTCATGTTGTTCAGAGCGATAGCAGCGTTTCCTGCCGCGGCGGATTATCGGTTCAGACCGTCAGCGTGTAAAGAAATAAATAAGCGCCCGACTAAGAGATTTAGAGTTCTCATGAGCCGAGCGCTAATGATGGGTTTGGCTGTCGTTATTTTTTGTCTGCCGCCGCAGCTTTCGCGTTTGGCGCTGCAGCAGGTTGCTCCTCGCGAACAGGCAGTCCGAGTTTTATTTTTACTTCCCTCTCAATTTGTTTGAGCAGATCCGGATTATCTTTCAACGCCTGCTTTGAATTCTCGCGACCTTGCCCCAGCCGGTCGCCTTTGTAGGAAAACCACGCGCCGCTCTTGGCCACCACGCCTTGGGCCGCGGCCAAATCGAGTACATCACCTTCGCGCGAAATTCCTTCGCCATACATGATGTCAAACTCACATTCACGGAACGGCGGCGCTACTTTGTTCTTCGCAACCTTCACGCGCGTGCGGTTGCCCACCACACGATCGGCATCCTTGATGGCCCCGATGCGCCTGATATCGAGTCGCATAGAAGCATAAAACTTCAGTGCACGGCCCCCACTGGTTGTTTCGGGGTTACCAAACATAACTCCAATTTTTTCCCGAATCTGGTTAATGAAAATGAAACAGGTGTTTGACTGTGAAACTATAGCCGTAAGTTTCCGCAGCGCCTGAGACATCAGACGCGCTTGCAATCCCGGCAACGAATCGCCCATTTCGCCGTCGAGTTCTGCTCGTGGAACCAAGGCTGCAACCGAGTCAACCACGATCACGTCAACTCCGTTTGAACGTACCAGAGCTTCCGCAATCTCCAGGGCCTGTTCCCCGGAATCTGGCTGAGAGATCAGCAGTTGATCGATTTCTACCCCGAGTTTGCCGGCATAATCCGCATCCATTGCGTGTTCCGCATCGATGTAGGCCGCCACACCGCCGGCTTTTTGCGCCTCAGCCACGATGTGCAGCGCCAGCGTTGTCTTGCCCGAACTCTCAGGACCATAAATCTCGATAATCCGGCCGCGGGGAACACCGCCTACTCCGACCGCTATATCCAGACTCAATGACGTCGTCGAAATTGCGGGAATGTCGGAAACCTCGCGCTCGCCGAGACGCATAATGGATCCCTTCCCAAACCTCTTCTCAATACCTGCGAGCGCGGCTTCTATCGCCTTGCCGCGGTCTACTGTGAATCGATCTTCAGCCATGACATACATCGCTTTCTTCCGCTCCTTTTCTCGAGTCTGCGCCCAGGACCAACAGCGCTTACCGTCAATTGCGGCGAGCATAACACACGCAGCGCGAGAATGGAACAGTGTTTCACACGTGCAACAATATTATTTTCCAGAGGGTAGAGTCGAGATAAAGCCCGGGACGCAATGGCAGCCCTCTCTGCACTGACTCGTGAGGTTGCGTGTCCTCAAACGTGAATGATTACTTCGGCATGACTTCACCAGCTGTTACTTCACCGATTGTGCGGCCGGTACGGCGCTCGACCTGTTCACAAAGCGATGGAATTCCAGCGGCGCTTTCATCCCTCGAGATTCGTTCGATTCGCCACATCGGAAAGAACAGGTCACTGAATCCGACAAACGGTTCCTGATGTGCTACCGCTCTCAGCCAATCATCAAAAGAGTTCAGATCGAGGCCGCGCAAGAATACGCCAGCCACATTAACCTCGTCGAGAATGCCCCAGCATTTTTCTCGCGGGCTGTGAAGCACGATGATGACCGCGGTTCCTTGACGGATTCCCTGCTCCGATTTTTCAGCTTCGTTCATTGCTTCTACTCAGGCACGTGGGAATCCACGTCGGACATTAAGCGCAACTCGCCCAAAACAACAACAGTGACCAGGTAGACCTTCAACTTCAAGAGATACAAAAGCTCTTGCAGCCAGCGGTTGGCTGTCAATTGCTGGCCGTCGGGGACGCGCTTTTATTCATTAAGTATTTTTCAAACCACTCGAGATTGGTTTGTTTACTCTTCAAAACCATCTTGGGCTCATTCGGACCGTGCGGCATGCGTGGCAGAACAATCATGCGCACCGGCACACTCTGCACCTTCAAGGCATTGTAAAACTCATAGCCCTGCGAAATCGGCACACGGTCATCCGCCTCCCCGTGTTGAATCAATGTCGGCGTCTTGACGCCCTTCGCGTTGAACATCGCCGAGTGGGTCCGGTAGATCTCCAGGTTCTCCCACGGCTGGCCTCCGAAATAGTCCGGTATGAAGCTCGGTATATCAGCCGTGCCAATAAAACTCATTAGATTTGTAACCGCTGCGCCGACTGACGCGGCTTTGAATCGGTGGGTTTGAGTTATCACCCACGAAGTCATAAAGCCTCCGTAGCTCCAGCCCATCACGCCCAGGCGTTCCGGATCCGCTACTCCCATACGGACTACCTCATCGACGCCCGTCATCAGGTCCTGATAGTCACCACCGCCCCAATCTTTTATGTTTGCGAACCGAAATTTCTGCCCATAGCCGGACGATCCTCGCGGGTTCACACGCAGGAGCGCAAAACCTTTGGATGCGAATGAGGCTATGGGATAAACTCCTCGATTCCCCGCGAGAAAACTCTGCGTAAATACGCCTGCAGGACCACCATGTATCACCAAAAGCAGTGGCACTTTCGTTCCTGCTTTGTAGTCGACCGGATAGGTTAATAGTCCTTCGACGTCCAACCCGTCGGAACTCTTCCATTTCACAACTTCGGTCTTGCCCAACAACTTCGGGAGATCGGCATTCACCCGACTAACTTGCACGGGCGTGAAATTACCGGCACTGCTGACGAATGCTTCAGGCGCTTTATCAGGGGATTGAAGTGTGAAGCCAAAGGTGTTGCGCCCGCGGTTTAGAGAAACCGCGCCGAGTACTTCATTTCCGCTGTTGATATCGCTGATAAAGCCAGTGGTCACGTCGACGCCAGCAATACGGCTCCTGGTCCCTCTGGTTTCGGAAAAATAAATTAGCTTTGCGTCAGACGACCAGTCGATGACCACCGGCTGGGCATCGAATGTCTCGGCCAGCAACCTTGGTGTACCGCCCTCGGCCGGAATAATTGCAATCCTGCGGTAACCGGCCCAACGCGGCGGATCGTCCGACATACTAAATGAAATCCATTTGCCGTCCGGTGAATAAAACGGCTCTGCTTCGGCCGCATTGGTAGCGGCCAGTGTTTTCACATTACCTGTGGCGACGTCCACAGCAAGCAAATCAGCACTGGGCCAATAGTCAGCCTTTGGCATTTTCGTGCGAGTAAACACGATCGTTTTGCCATCAGGCGACCATTTGAAATCGCTTTCGACGTTCACACTCCCACCCAGTTGGCGCGGTTCGCGTTTCCCGTTTGCGTCCTTCTGAAGATTGATGACGTTGAGTCTGCTCAGTTTTACGTTTTCATCGATCCAGCGCCAATCGTCCTTTCCTTTGTTGCCCTTCTCTTCGTCGTCCGTTAATGCTTCTCGCATTACAAACGCGATTCGCGCGCCGTCGGGTGCCCAGGCAAAGCTTCCAACTCCACTCTTGACGTCCGTCAGTTGCTCGGCTTCTCCTCCAATTAGTCGCAGCACATACAGGTTATTCTTTCCGCTACGACTGGAAGTGAAAGCGATCATCCTTCCATCTGGCGATCATTGAGGGTTCTCCGACGATTTTTCAGCGTAGGTCAATTGCACGGCATCGCTGCCATCGACGTTGGCCACCCAGATTTGCGAAACAAACTCGCTCTTCTCGGGCGTCATCACCGAAGAGTTGACCGTGTATGCAACCTTCGTTGCATCCGGTGAGACGCGGACGGCGGCAACAGCCTTCACTTTCATCTCCTGCTCGGGCGTCCAACCGGATTGGGCCTGGCATAGACAAGTCAGCACAAACATGAGTACCGGCATCGCAACAAATGCTGGGAGCCTTCGGAGGCTACTTCGCATCGGGTCTTCTCCTTCTATTCATATTGTCGATTCGCTTAGCGCAGGAAACTCAACGCTACTTTGTTCAGCGAGAGGGGTTCTTCTCGGCTTCCCGTAGAAACTGGGCCAACTCGTCTTTGCCATTTTTCGCTGCCCACGCTGAGGCGGTTATGCCGTCGGCGTCTTTCAACGAAGGGTCGGCACCGTTTCGCAGTAGCTCACGCGCTACTTCGTCGTGGCCGAAAACGCCGGCCCACATCAGTGGCGTTCCGCCGAGTTTGTTTTTAGCGTTTGGGTTCGCGCCTTTCGAGAGCAGCGCTTGTACCAGCTTCATGTTACCGCGCTGCACGGCCACATGCAGGGCCGTGTCGCCTTCCTGATCCGGAAGATTAGCATTCGCCCCACGAGCCAAAAGTTTCCCAACCACGTCGTCCCGTTGGCGTATGACATAGCTGGTCAACACGGGTACTCCGCTGGTCCCAACTACATTTACGTCAAGGTTTGGTTGGTCCACCAAAAGATCCGCTACCTCGTAGTCATTCCTTTGCAACGCACGCAGCAGTGCAGTGAAGCCCTGGTTATCTCGTTGGTTGACTTCCGCTCCGCCATTCAAAAGCGCTCTGACGACATCCAGGTCTCCGCGGAGAGCCGCCAAAATTAGTGCGGAACTGCCGCTGTCATCCTTCACATTGGGATCAATGCCGGCGGCTATGAAAGTGTTTACGGCAACCACGTCGCCCGAAGTCACTGCCGACAAGAATGACTTTTCGTCAAAGTTGTAACCTCGCAGCTTTAGAATTCTTTTCGAGGCTTTCGGCGTGGGCGTTCCAGTGCGTGACTCGCAACCCGCGAGTCCGATTGTCAGACAGAGCGCCAGAAGTGCCGCGCAATTTGTGCGCGCTTTAACCATCCTCACTCCTTCTTGCATGGAGCCACGAGAGCGCGAGTAATGCGCACAGGTTTGTTCGGTTTTTCGCCTTCACGAGGCGCCTGGTTGATTGCGTCAGCCACCTCGATGCCTTTTGTTACTCTGCCGAAAGCGGAGAATTTTCCGTCCAGATGGCGTCCATCGCCAACGAGTATGAAGAAGTTCGTGGTGGCACTGTTAGGTTCGTCAGGCCGCGCCATGGATACAATGCCCCGCTCATGCTTAATCAAACCAGGCTCGTCAGGCAGCTTGCGTGACATCCTCTTAGACAGCGCCGCGCTCCACTTCTCACCGGTAGAAAGATTGCCGCCTTGAATTACAAAACCCTGGACGACGCGACTGAAGGTTGTTGTGTCCAGCGCCCCTGTCGCCGCCAGGTTTAGAAAACTGCGCACACTCTCGGGCGCGACTTCAGGGATCATTTCAATCTCAATCACGCCGGCTTCAGTCTGTAGGATCACACAATGCCCGCTCATTTTTTCGACAGACGCCCCATGGAATGGCTCGGGGGCATCTGCGACTACGTCAGCGGGACGCGAGTTGGCCTTTTTCGTGGAATCCGCCGGCGGTTCCGGATTCCTGGGAACCTCTTGAGCACTCGTACAAACAGCGACAGCGAAGACGAAACTCAACAAGACGATGAATCTTTGCATGCAACGCATGAATGTGGCCATTATCTATCCACAGATAACGCAGACTTCAGATTGCAGATTGCATCAGACTGAGCGAGACCTTCTTTATTGTCTAAATAATCTGCGTAATCTGTGTAATCTGCGGATAATGATTATTAGAGCAGCCGGCTCGACAACCACTGCCCACCGTCGACTACCAAAATTTCCCCGTTAATAAAGCTTGCCGCGTCGGAACATAGAAAGACTGCGGCTTGTTCAATGTCGCTTATGCGACCAAATCGACCCACCGGAATATTCTTACGCAGTTTGTCCTTCAACGGTTCTGGCAACAGCCGCTTCATCCCTTCAGTATCTTCGATGGGCCCAGGCGCAATTCCGTTGACGCGAATGCCGTAGCGTCCCCACTCGACAGCGAGGTTGCGCGTTAGCGCATCGACGCCCGCCTTGGCGGCGGAAACATGAAGCTGCATGGGTGTTCCCAGGTAATGTAATGTCGCGCTGATGTTGAGAATTTGGCCGCCGTGTTCTTTTAGTTGTTCGAACGCGGCGCGGCAAACATTGAACGTGCCTTTGAGATCGATGTCCACGACCGTGCCGAAGCCATTAGGAGAAAGCTCTTCAGCTTTGCACAGAAAATTCCCGGCAGCGCCGTTAACCACTGTATCGATTTTGCCGAAGCGGACAGTCGTGGCCAGGATTGCTTCCTCGATTTGTTCAAAGTTCCGGACGTCCGCAGCGACGGCAAATGCTTCGCCCATCGTAGGCTTTTCTGCGCGCGCATTGTTAATGGCCTTCGCTGCGGGTTCGAGATGGTCAATACTTCGACTCACCAATGCGACATTCGCGCCCGCTTCGGCCAGCGCTCGCGCCACTCCGCCCGTGATGCCGGTTCCACCGCCGGTCACAAAAGCGACTTTGCCTTGGAGTATTTCGTCAACGAAGATTTTGTCCGCCATACATTAACTCAATCCTTTGGAGTGCGGCGGCCTGGCGCCGCTTTGGTCAGCGGCGACCTAGCGTCGCATGGCCAAAAAAATATTCAACTAATAAGTGACCACTCGACTTGATGAAGTTGGACAAAGCGGCGTCAAACGGGGTCCCCGGCGCGGCAGCCGCGCTGGGGTGGCGTCAAGCAGCTGCACTCCAGGGAGTAGCTACCCACCCGCAATGAAGGGTCGCGACTGCACAATATAAATCTGACCCTTCATGTAGGCCCATTCAATATCCTGGTCGCGCATCCCAAACACGCGCTTGATGGCGCCGGCAGCGCCGACTAACCGCCGGATTACCGCGTCAGTTAACACCATTCGCTCGCCGGTTATGGCTACTTCCTTGACGCCGCCCTTCTCGTCAAACGTCAGCAGACTATCCTCATCCGATCTCGTCAAGACCTGAACCGCATTCGTGCCACCGCGGTAAATGATCTGTTCAGCCACTCGCTTGCCTTCTACGACCTTAATGCCCAGGCCTCGCTTGGCGCTGATGTAGATCGCTTGCCGGTTTTCG
>JALZOO010000568.1 GCA_030913905.1 Acidobacteriota bacterium | reverse complement strand
AGTGGGCGCCACGCGAACCACGGCTCCTGCTGGTTACACGATCGATCACAATCGAATACGACTAGGCGATGGAGAAAACACTTACCGGCGGGCTGTAGCAGCGCTACAGAACTGGAAGCACTTTGGTCTTGGATGGGTGAAAATCGTGCCGTCCGACACGTCAGTGGAAGTTGGAGCGACAGTCGCGGTTCAGGCTAAATCGTTCCAGTTTTGGTCGCTAAACGCCGCTCGAATTGTTTACGTGACAAACGAAGCTCGCGGGTTGAAATCCGTATTTGGTTTCGCTTATGGAACGCTCACCGATCACGTCGAGCGTGGTGAGGAAAGATTCACCGTGGAATGGCACGAAGACAATTCGGTATGGTACGACTTGTACGCGTTTTCGCGGCCCCAACACCCTCTGGTAAGATTTGCGTATCCCTACGCGCGCAAACTCCAAAAACGCTTCGCTAAAGAGTCGCTTAGGGTGATGCTCGCAGCCTCGCGGGTGTGAACGATTCTTGGATCACTTTCGCCATTCCAACGGAAAGAGTTTCCCAGCTTCCTCGGGTGTGATTTTTGCGCCGAGCAGCGATATTGCGTAGGCGAGCACAGGGTCGTGTTTCGCGGCCAGGTCATTTGCCGTGGGAAGCTTGACCTCATCAGGGTAGACTCCAACTTTCTCAAGACTCTTGCCGTCGGTCATGAGAATGTCGGCGTCCGTCACGCTGACGCCATAAAAGATTGCGACGTCAATGCCAAGTTGGTGTGTATTGTATTTAGATCTCATGACAGCGCCGGCGGTACGATCTCCTATGACGCGGCCCCGTTTTTCTAACTGGACCACCCGGGCAAGCACCTCCGAGGCTGAGCCGGATTCGCAGTCCACCAGCAGAATCAGGTCCCCAGTGAATGTATCCTTACGTCGGGTGGTCGCCAACAGCGGTTTGACTTCCTTTCTGCGCTTGATCTCGCCAATCTTTACTTCGCGATCAAACAAGTTCCCAATAAGCCGCAAGAGGGTTTCTTCAGCTCCTCCGCCGTTGCCGCGCAGATCTAGAATTAACCCCTTGCTCTTCATAAACTTGTTCGCCATATCGTCGACTTCCGCCTTTTCCATATCAAACGCCGGCATCTTCCAAATGAATATCTCTTTCCCTACATCGGTGTAGCGGTGACGCCTTAGACGGCTCTCATTCTCGCTTGACCTGATGAGATCCCAAATGTCCCCTCCGCGAGTAAGGTCCATTACCCGCTTGCCCTCGCGCACCTTTGCCAAAACGTCCAACTGCTGTTGGCGGCCGTCTGGCTTAACAATGACGAGTTGCATGCCGTCAGCCGGGCGCAGCGCATTGTAGAGATAGTGAATCTTCCAGAGGTTTTTGCGGACGGGCCGGGTGCCATCGACGGCATAGACCTCGTCCCCTTCCTGTAGCCCTTTCTTTTCAGCGTCGCTTCCCGGCTTCACCCCAACCACATAGGTTTTGTCGCCGATCACTTGCATCTGCCATCCATACTCTGTTTGAGCCGAGAAGCTCGGTGGCAAAAAGAGTGTGTGCGAATCGTCGAGTTCGCTCGCAAACTGCGCGATGATGCCAAATACCTGCCCTATCGAGGTGGCCTGCTTGATCCTATCATCAGCGACTTTGAACCGCTCATCAAGATTTATTCCTCGGAAATTCGGATCGAAATAGTTCTTGCGAATGTCGTCTTTGATAACACCCAGCATCATGCGACCTCGCTCCCGGTCGAAGCTCAAAGACTGGGCGGAGCTTGGAGATGACGCACTTCCGACGAGGAGCAACAGTGCGACCGTGAGCACAAGGAACTGCATTTTCATAAAGTTGAAACTAGCTGAACGAATTAAGAACACACATCGAGCGAGGAGGAAATGTGCGAGAGGAAACTTCATGGACTGCCTTTCGAGAGAATCGGTTGAATAACAAAGAACTTTCGATAATCGATTTACGGCGCAGGATCAGGACTCAGAGTGAAACGGCCCGCTAGCACAGTTGAACCGATCTTTGACGATCCTCCATCGCGATGCGTTGCCACGCCGGAGGCCCTTGTTTCAAAAAAGTCTAGAAAAACTTCCTGAGGGTGAAAAAGCCAAAAGAGGCCCATTATGTTACAATCTGGCCGATTCACTTAAGAAAAACTACCAATCGCTAGCTCTCGCAGGCAGGAGGAAGAAGGATAATGGCCAGCGAACTCAAACGAGGAACGACGTCTATCGACCGCATCGAGGAATTGCTCGGCGACAAGGCGCGGACGCTGCTTGATCACCGATCCGAAGCAATCCCGAAAGAGCAGCTCAACCTGCCCGGTCCCGATTTCATTGACCG
>JALZOO010000541.1 GCA_030913905.1 Acidobacteriota bacterium | reverse complement strand
CAGTTCACCGCTCATTGTCGTTTGCCAACTGCGCGCGAGCTCCGGATGCTTCTCCTGGTATTTCTTAACCAACTCACGCCAATCGGTCTCTTGCTGCGCCCCTCTTTCGACCGCCTCACGAAAATGCTCCAGCGCTTCATCGGGAACATAGAATTGCTTGTCTTCGGGCCAGTCGAGATGCCGTTTGGTTTCGCGCACTGCCTCTTCGCCCGGCGCGTCGCTGTGAGCTTTGCGGGTGCCCGCTGTCGGCATGCCGTAACCAATGATTGTCTTGACTGAAATCAAAGTCGGCTTGATTGCAACTGACTGGGCGTCGCGAATCGCTTGTTCTATGGCGTCTAGATCGTTGCCGTCCTCCACGGTAAGCGTGTGCCAGCCATACGACTCGAAACGTTTAGGAACGTCTTCGCTGAATGCCAGGTTAGTAAAGCCTTCGATCGTTACCTGGTTATCGTCGTAGAGGTAGATGAGTTTGCCGAGTTTGAGATGGCCCGCGAGCGATGCCGCTTCCGACGCCACGCCTTCCATCAAATCGCCGTCGGAGACAATTGCATAAACGTAATGATCGATTAACGGAAAATCCTTCTGGTTAAACTTCGCGCCCAGATGAGCCGCACCCATCGCCATGCCTACGCCATTTGCAAAGCCCTGGCCCAGCGGCCCGGTGGTGATTTCAACTCCAGGGGTCAAACCATATTCCGGATGGCCGGGAGTTTTCGAACCCCACTGTCTGAAGTTCTTTATCTCTTCGAACGGCAGATCGTAGCCGGTCAAATAAAGCAGTGAGTAAAGCAGCATCGAACCGTGTCCGGCCGACAGTAGGAAACGATCTCGATTTTCCCACTTTGGATTGCGCGGATTGTGGCGCAGGAAGCGTGTCCACAGAACATAGGCCATCGGCGCGGCGCCCAGAGGCAAGCCGGGGTGTCCCGATTCCGCTTTCTGTACCGCGTCGAGGGAAAGTGTCCTGATTGTATTAATGCAAAGTTGATCGAGGTCGGGCGTGGGTGTGGTGTTTTCCTTCTGCACTGGAGAGCTCATTTCACCATCCTGCTTTTCGGATTTGTTCGTACATTTGCTGCTGTCGTTCGAGACCAACCTGATATCGCTCGTGACGCGACATGTCTGGTTCGCAGAATCTTCCAACTGGAGACAAGAACTGTTCGATGTTGGTTATTTTGCCCGCCGCTTCGAGCGCAAGCAAGGCCGCGCCGCGCGTGGATGCTTCAGCGACTTCCGTCACCAACAGGCCACGTCCCAGAACGTCTGTAATAATCTGCACCCAGGCGGGTGAAGAGCGCAGCGCGTGTCCAGACACCATCACCTCGGCTCGAGGTGCAAACGGCTCCAACGCCTGCGCGATGAGCGCAAGACGATAAGCGATTGCTTCCATTGCGGCGCGGAGGATTTCGATGGGGCGGGTGTGCAGAGTTGCACCCAAAAGCGCGCCACGAGCTCGTGGAGACCAACCAGTGCTTCGTTCACCGGACCAGAATGGCAGCACAGTCAGACCATGCGCGTCTGGTTGCAAGTTCTCCAACTCCGTTTCGATAAACGGAGAATCATAGCTATCGAGCATTGATGTTCGGATCCAATTGTAAAGATTGCCCCCGTCAGAAAGCGCGCCGCCGATTATTACTCGACTTCGATCCGCACGGTAACACCAAAGCTCTGGCGGTATTCTGTCGGGCGGCTCGCCCGAATAAAGCACGCGCATCGCTCCTGAGGTGCCGATCATCAGTGCAGTGCTTGCGGGCGAGGTACAGCCGGCCCCGATGTTATTGGCTGCCCCGTCGCCAATTGCCGGGAACCATCGTGCCTCACTCAGTTGCGGCCAGCGGCGCGCATACTCATCATCAAGTTTGTGAAATGTTTGCCCCGGAAAGGCGATTTCAGGAAGGCCGCTACCGTCGATATCCAGCGCTGAAAGCAACTCAGTTTCCCATTCGCAGGTGCGCTGGTTTAGCAGCCCAGTCCCAGAAGCCATCGAAACACTTACTGCGGTTTCGGAGAAGAGGCGCAGTGCCAGATATTCGGCAAACGATAACCAGCGGCTGGTAGCTTTGAAAACCTGCGGCTCTTTGTTTCGCAGTCTAAGCAGCTTCGCCGGCCAGTAGCTGGCATGAAAGCGGCAGCCAGTGATGTTATGAAATTTTGGCTCGTCAAACTTTGCTCGTAGTGCTTCGGCGACCTCGGCAGCTCGCGGATCCGACCAACCTAAGACCGACGTGGTTGGCCGCGCTGCTCCATCAACTCCCAGCAGGCTGTGCCAAAAACATGAGATAGCAATTAACTCGATGGCGGTCGTGCATTTGTAGTTTGCAAACAATGAATCAATCGCGTGCACCAACTGCTCGAGTAAGACATCCGCGTCGATTGTTCCGATTTCCGCGAACGTGTCATCCTTGTAATTGAGACGAACACTTGCATCCGGCAGCTCTCCGCCGTCTGCGTCGAAGAGGGCGGCGCGAACGCCCGACGTGCCAATGTCGAGGGCAAGCAAAACTGGAACTTTTGATTCCGCCATTACCGAAAGCAGTTCCGGCATCGGCTCGTAGGCTTCCACAACCTCATCCAGCACATTACTCATTCGTGTAACGCAGACTGTTTTATGTAACGCAAACTGTTAGTTTGCGGATTGGCAATCTCGTAACGCAAACTTTTAGTTTGGTTCGGTGGATCTCGTAACGCAAACGTTAATTTGCGTCTCCGTGAGATACGATCAACCTCAAGGGTCTAATACAAGCAAACTAAAGTTCGCTTTACAAGAGCGATCAGCAAACTAACATCACACAACGACCAATTGAAAAGTTTTCTTCAGTTTACATTCTAGAATGTAGATACAAGTCGCAACACGGAAAGTTTGTTTGTTAGTCGTCCAGCAAATCAAACAGTCTTGCTTAGTTTACATTCTAGAATGTAGACCACCCGCAACACGGAAAGTTTGTCGCTCAACTACGGTCAGCAAACTAACAGTTTGCTTTACACAACGACCAACTGAAAAGTCTTCTTTATGTACATTCTAGAATGTAGATACACTCGCAACACGGAAAGTTTGTTGTTAGTCGTCCAGCAAATCAAACAGTCTTGCTAGTTTACATTCTAGAATGTAGACACTCGCAACAGGGCAGGTTTGTCGCTCAATTACGGTCAGCAAACTAACAGTTTGCTTTACATTTGTTAAGATAAGATCGCGATGCAGGCTGAAACACTCAACTGTCCTAACTGCGGCGCCGCCAGCTCGAGCGACGCAGCGCAATGTCAATTCTGCGGATCGCGCCTGGCGACTATTGCCTGCGCGTCGTGCTTCGGCATGATGTTCATGGGCAGCAAACACTGTCACCGGTGCGGTGCTGCCGCGGCGCCAAGAGAGGATCTGACAGAAGTAACTCAGCAATGTCCTCGTTGCCGCATTGACATGCAATCTCTCCGTCTCGGGTCAACGACGGTCCAGGAATGCGATCGCTGTCAGGGACTATGGCTGGATGTGGCGTCCTTTGAAAGCATCTGCGCAGATCGAGAACAACAGGCTGCTGTGCTTGGTACCGCTTCGGTCGCGCCCGCGAAAAATGCGCCCGGCTCCACTCCCGTCAAGTATGTACCGTGTCCAAGATGTTCTCAATTAATGAACCGGATCAACTTCGCTCGCTGTTCGGGTGTGATTGTAGACTTTTGTAAAGGCCACGGAACCTGGTTCGACCGCGATGAGTTGAGCCGCGTCATTGAGTTCATACGTGGGGGTGGGCTTGAGTCGGCGCGAGCAAGGGAGAAACAGGAGATCAAAGAGGAACGTATGCGTCTCCTGGAGCAACAACGGCTTGCTGGACGGACTTCAACTATCGGTTTTCGCGAAGACGACGACCATCGCCTGAATGGCATCGCCTCTGCACGAGGGTTGCTGAAATTTCTGCTGGACTGATTTCGTAACGCAAACTGTTAGAGAGAGCGGGCAGGGACAAGCCCTGCCCCTACAGACCCGCGAAGACGCTCAGATTTGCCTCAAAACGAAAAACGCGCCTGAAGCTCGACTCGCCGATTACCAGCAGATTGATTGCCTCCGCCTGCGCCAAACCCGCCTGCACTCGTATTCGATTGGCCGAAAAACGGTGAACTCAAATTTCCAATCGGAGTCCCCAGGTTCGTGTGGTTGAGAAGGTTCTGCACATTCACTGAGAACGTCAGGCCGTAGCGCTTGTTGGGTTCGCCTGAAGCTCCGCCGTCTCTACCGCCACCGCCTGCACCACCGCCGCCGAAACCTCCGCCGCCCCGGCCACCACCGCCACGTCCACCGCCGCCGCGTCCGCCGCCACCGCCTCGCGGCGCGCTTGCGATCTCCGGACCGAAAGCAAATGCGCGACTGATCCGCAGGTTCACCGTAAAGAAGCCGGGACCGGTGGCGAAGTTGCGCGGAATGATGGTCTGTCCGGCAGTTGGATTTGGATCAAACGCGCCGAACCTCGTCTGTACCACGCCTGGTTTCGAAAGATCGGTCGCGAGCGCAGGTCGCTCTGTGAACAGAGTGTCGCCATTGCTGTCGCGTCCGGTTGTGATATTGAACGGCCTGCCTGAATTCACAATCAAGAACGGGCTAAGTCTGATTTTCCAAGGCAAAGCATTGATCGCGCCGCCAAGCGAAAAGCGGTGACGCACGTCGATCGCCGACCTGCCATACTCGCTGCTCAGGTCATACTGATTAGCGGGAAACGTATTTGCGCCGTCGGTGTCGCCCTTGGCGAAATTCAAGACGTAATTACCAAACAGAGAAAACGTGCGACTCAACCGGCTGTTGAAGTTCAGGATCAACTGGTTCTGATTGAAGCGTCCGCTCGACTCGTATTGAAAGATGTTCCCGACGTTCCCAAAAGGTCGCACTCCGGTGCCGGGCAACGGCGCATTAATGTTCCGCGATCGCAGGACGTGCAGCGTGCGCGCCCCGATGTAGCTGAGCGAAAGCGTGATGTTGTGGGGCAGTTGCCGCTCAACGCTGAGCGCCGTCTCGATTGTGTAGGGCGATTTTATGTCCGGGGCTACACGTCTCACTGTTTGCGGCACATTGAAAGCCGTCAACTCAGCCACACTCGGCGCCAACGGAAAAAGATCCAAAATAACCGGACCGTTAGCCTGATTAGACGTAACAACAAACTGCTGCTGATTGGTGCCGTTGAAACGATTCGCCTGCAGCGTCAGGTTCTCTCTAAACCGATCGTAAAAAATTCCGAAGCCGCCGCGAATCACCATGTTCTGCTGCCGGCCCTGTGCCGCCCCGCCCGGTGACCAGGCAAAGCCGATGCGTGGAGCAAAATCAGTGCGATCATGAATGTTCGTTTGTGTTTCGTACCGTAGCCCGAGACTCAGGGTGAAGTTGGGGCGCAGTCTCCAGTCGTCCTGAATGAACGGCCCGAAATCCGTTTGCGAAACAGACGCCTCTGGATTTCCTCCAGTGATGGAAAACTGAGTAGCACCGCCACCGCGCAAACGAACGTCAGCTGGAGAAAAGCCCAAAGATCGCAACAGCAACGTGCGCCTATAACGTTCGATACTGCTGATCTCCACGACCGCTGGTTGGCCGGTCGCAGGATCAATGACGATCTGGTTATTAGCGTCGAGTTGCGGCGCGAGACCACCGGCGAAAGTGAACGTACCGGAAAAATTTTGTGGCGACACGTCGGTAATGCGGACGTTGCGAATTCGGATTCCCGCCTTCAGCGAATGATTGCCGGCGGTCCAGGATGTAAAGTTTTGTAACTCGAAGCGGTCCTCGTTATTGAAAGAGAAACCCACCTGTGAACCGCCGCCGGTGAAAGCTTCCGACACGCGAGTAATGACTGAAGAGTTCTGGCTTTCCTGTTCAACTCGCCGGTGAATGTATTGAAAGCGCGTCTCGTTAATGATCCTCTGATTAATTAGCGCAGTCTCGGTTAACTGCAGCGTGTGTTCCTGGTTTGAAGTGTCGAACGCACGAGACAGGAGATTGAAATCGCCAACTCCGGAGTTTTCTGCTCTGGAGCGTGTGTAGGTGTAACGAGCAACGAGCGTGTTGGCTGCATTCAGTTGGTAATCCAAACGCGGACTAATCGTCGTGCGGCGAGATGGCGACAGCACTACCTGGCTAAACGGAACGATGTTGAATTGAGGATCGAGAATGATTGCCCTGATAGTGCTGTTGTCGTCGATCTCACGACGTTCAACGTCGATAAAGAAAGACGCTCGCTTAGCGCTAATCGGCCCGCTGATGTTGCCGCCGTAACGGCGCATCTGGTAATCGGCGCGCCTGGTGGCAAACGGATTGCGCGAGTTTAGACTTTCATCTCCGAAATTAAACGAAGCGTCACCGCGAAAGCGATCAGTACCGGGCTTGGTAAAAATCTCTATCCGGCCATATCCCAATCGATCATATTCCGCAGAGAAAGGATTGCGATTGATTCGAATTTCTCGAATCGATTCCTTTGGCGGCAAGCGACCGCCGCTGAAACCATCGATGTAAGTCTCACCGCCACCGAGTCCCGCAGATGGGCCAGCCAGGGCCTGGAGCGCATCGGCTAAGTCGTCCGGATCATCCGGCAGTGCTTCGAGATCTGTGCCTCGTAGTACGAGTGCACCGGCGTTGTTTTCAGCTTCCGTGCTAATGGGCGCTTCGGCGGTTATCGTCACTTCAGCCTGTTCAACTGCGACGTTCAGGGTGATGTTTAGCGGAAGGACGCGTCCTGCCGTAACTTCCAGTTCAGTATTTTCGTAGGTTGCAAAGCCGGGAGCGGTGGCGTGCACTGTGTAACGGCCCGGAGGCAAGGATGGGAACGCGTAGTTGCCTCCTTCATCGGTCGTCGCGGTCTTTTCAACTCCATTCTGGTCGGCTACGGTGACGGTGGCCCCAACGATCAGACCTCCGAATTCATCCGCAACCTGTCCGCGCAATGTTCCTGACGACTGTTGGGCCATCACAGAAATTGCGGAGCAAACCAATACCGCTAACACCTGATAGATGGCTCGCCGTAACTTAGCTACACCCACTCCCATTTCAATCGCGTCCTCTCGTCAATCAACTCGTTGAGAAACCCGGCCACGCAAACATATGGGCGTCCGGTTCAGCTTGCATTACTCTCTTTTGGGGGAAAGTGCGTCGTCTGAAAGCGTCTTGGGGGACTTACAAGACGTTTGTAGGGGCTACGGACACTGCTGTTCACAATCAGGGGTTCGGCGGCCGTTCGGCAGATCCAACGCCGCCACCCATTACATTTCCGGGAAGTCCCGGATTTTGCGGTCCGCGATTTGGCTGCATAAATCGGCTCATGAAGGCCTGGTCGCCGGTGACAAGCATGATCGCCGTGACGTGCGAAGGGTCCGCACCTTCCGAACCAGAGACGAACACGGTATCGCCCTTCTTCAAGTCGCTGACGGTTATTGCCGGCAAGCTTTGCAGCATGTCCTGAAATCCGCGACCACCGCGCCAGTTTCCACCACCGCCACCGCCACCAGCACCACGCGCGGTGCCGTCACGTCGTTCTCGTGGTGCCGTTTCCTGTCCAGCCTCGCTAGCTTGTCGGTCGCGTCGTTGTCTGTCCCCCGCAGGTCGTGCTGGCCGGCTCGCCTCGAGCGAAGCAGCCGCCTCCGGAGTGACGCGTCGAAGTGAGGAGCGCGCACCAATCGCGACCTTAATATTCTGCCCCTGGCTGTTCTTAATTGTGATCTCGTTCTTAGCAGGATTGACCGAAACTACCTGTCCCACAATTCTTGCCATCGATCCGGCGATGATTTCTTCGGCGGCGAACTGCGTCCCATCGCTACTTCGATTGCCGAGGGCGCGCAGTTGATCGCCAACTCTTAGTTCGGGAAAGGAAACTCGTAAGGCGTTTTTAATGTCCATAGAGTCCGGCGCATAACGAAAGAAGCGCGTCGCATCCGAAGCGGACACGGTGATGGGGCCGGTGCCTTCACGGCCACGCGACTGCACCGTGATTTCTTTCTTGTCTGCGTTCAATGCCGTAATGCGTCCCATCAATCCACGCTGTCGAAACTCTTCGCGTTGGCGCTGTTCGTCCTGGCCACTGCTGGCAACCGCGGCGCCCGTTACCACAACTTGTTTTGCGTCGACGGACTTTTGGTCCGCCGCCAACGCCCCGCGTGCGAATAGACGATCCCCCACCGCAATATCTGTCAGCACGATCTTGGCAGCCTTTTGCGCAGACGTTTCACCTGGAGGCAAACGCATTAGTGACGATGTGGAGCTAGTGTTGATAGTGGTCACTTCGCCTGCGTCGCTCTTGACAGTGATGCGGCCGGTCGCTGTATCAACACCCGTTACGACGCCAACAACGCGGCTTTGTGTCGCATTGGTTGCTGTCCCGGTGTCAGTAACTTGTCCGAAGGTGTTGCTGGTTGCCGCCAACAGAAGTGAAATTGCCAGAGATATGAATACCGATCTTTTCATTGCCAAACTCAACTTTCCTTTGCGGGGGAACTGGTTGGGAGGGACCTCGTTTGAGGTAAGTATCCTTCAGACGCATCAGCCTAGGCAAATGTTGTCTTTAGTCTGTCCTAAAATGGTTTCGAATGCCCAATGAGGACTGACTCAACGCGCAATTCACCGACTCACGGTTTAGAGGCGGGCATCGCCCGCCTGCTCAGCCATTAGTAGTTGGAATTATTTGACGATCTTCTTAAGGAGAGCCACGAAGTCGCGGATGTCACTTTCGGTCGTGTCGAATGACGTCATAAACCTCACTTCAGAGGTTTCTTCATTCCACA
>JALZOO010000535.1 GCA_030913905.1 Acidobacteriota bacterium | reverse complement strand
TTGAAGATGCCCATGTAGACGCCCATGCGCGTCGCGGGAAGGGCGGTAGAAAGAATCGCGTATGGCATCGACAGGATCGACGCCCAGGCGATGCCCACACCGACCATGGTCAACAGCAGAGTCCATTTGTCATGGATGAAGTAAACGGAGACCAGCCCCAGGCCGCCGCAAATCAGCGATCCGGCGTGTACAGCTTTGCGGCTCGTTGCCGCCGCGAGTTTTGGCAACAAGAAAGCGATGGCAAAACAAACGATCGAGTAGACGGCAAAGGCGTTGCCTCCCCATTCCTGCCCCAACGGAAACCGCGGATCGCTCGCACCGCTCGCTCCGAAAACATGGTAGGAGGTCGTCAAACCAAAGAACATCCACATACAGAAAAGGCCGAGCCAGGTAAAGAACTGGACCACGGCCAACTGCTTCATCGTTTTCGGCATGTTTCCGAAAGCGTTCGAAATCTCGCGCAGTAACTCGCCGATGACTTTGAATACTTTCGCGATACCGGTCGCACTTCCGTAAGTCTTCCTTCTCTTTTCGTCAAACTCTGCCAGGTTCTCGGGCGGGAATTCCTTGGTAGTGAAAACTGTCCACAACACCGCGAGCAGAAAAACGACTGCGCCAATCTTGAAGGAGTATTGAACCGTTAGAGGTATTCCGCTGGGCGTAGTGCCCGTCACGCCATACTGCCGAAACAAAAATGGCAACGCATTCGCGAGCGTCGCGCCCACTCCGATAAAGAAGCTTTGCATGACGAAGCCGGCAGTGCGCTGGTCAACGTTAAGCTTGTCGGCGACGAAAGCGCGAAATGGCTCCATGCTTACGTTGATGCTCGCGTCAAGAATCCAAAGAAGACCTGCAGCCATCCATAGAACTGAGGAGTCAGGCATGAAGAAGAGCGCGATGCTGGCGAGGATTGCACCAGCGAGGAAGTAAGGTCGCCGCCGCCCGAGTCTGTTCCACGTGCGATCGCTCATTGAACCTACGACTGGCTGGACCAGCAGGCCAGTCATGGGACCAGCCAGCCAAAGCAGAGGCACATCGTCAGGGCTGGCGCCCAGATACGTATAGATGCCGCTCATGTTGGCGAGCTGCAAGCCCCAGCCAAACTGGATTCCCATGAATCCGAAACTCATGTTCCACATTTGCCAGAAGCTTAAGCGTGGTTTTTGCATGGCTATCCTTTCGGAATGCTAACCAACAACGTTCACGGCCTCAGTTCAACTCAGACTCTAAAATGCCCAGACGGCAGAGCCGAGCTCATCGTGCGTAGAGACTTACATCTTCCAAAACTACATTTCGGTCCAGCGACAATGCGTACATCAAAGTCCGAGCCATGTTGGAAACATGTATGAACCCCTCGCGTGGCGCCTGGTTGGGATCCACGTTCTCAACATCCACCAGCCCGGGACAGAAATTGAAAACTCGAATGTTTGCACCAGTCTTGCGAACGTGATCGCGCAACGATTCGGCATAGCCCAACAGCCCAAATTTGGAGGCGCAGTAAGACGGCACATCTGCGTAACCGTGTTTCCCCGCTTGCGATGACACGTTCACTACGTCTCCAAAGTCATTCTGGATCATATGCGGCAGTACAGCTCGTACGAGCTGCACCACACCGCGGAGGTTTGTATCCATCACGGTATTCCAGCCTTCGTCTGTAATCGCCTCGACAGTCTCGGGAACAGCAAGGCCGGAGTTGTTAACCAGCACATCAATCGATTGCCATCGTTCAAAAACGTCGTGGGCGAGCTCGTCAATCTGGTCGCGGTTGCGGATGTCGAATTCATACGGAAAGACTCGTTCGGCGCCAACCTTTGCATTTAGCTCATCCGCCGTTCGACGCAGAACCTCCGTCCGTCGCGACGCGATAACGACCTTCCCTCCGGCCGTCGCCAGCGATTCAGCGAATGTGCGCCCAATGCCGCTGCCACCGCCCGTTACGATGGCGACTTGTTCGGACAGCGGTTTAGTTTTCATTCCTTAACCAATATTGAGGCCGACCTTTGAGGAAGCGTGACGTACAGTTTCCCCTTCTGAACCTTAACTGCCCGGATGCGCAACAAACGATCCCTGAGCATCGTCCCATTCCCCAGACCTAAACTCGAAACATCAAACTCAATCGTCGGCGTTTTCTTGTCGTTGTTGATTACCACGATGGCGAAGTCGTTTTTTGTTTTGCGTGCATAGGCATATTGCTGGCCCGACGCATACAGGTTTACTAATTCACCGCGCCTGAGTGGCTCGAGTTCGGCACGAATCCGATTCAGGCTCCGGATGTAGTTGAAGACGCCATTCTCTTCATCAGTCCTGCCCTGGTAGGTAAATGCATTGCGCTTATCACCGGGAAAGCCGCCGGGAAAGTCCTGACGCGTGGTGGGCTCGTCAGGGCCGGTCATCGCGATTTCATCGCCGTAGTAAAGCTGAGGCACGCCGCGCGTCGTTAGCACAAATGCATTTGCAAGCTTCAGGCCCTCAAGCGTAGCTCCTTTCTCACTCATGAATCGCCCATCATCATGGCCGCCCAGTAGCGTGACCAGAATGTCAGAATTGGTGTAAAGCAAATCCTTGGACAACGTCTTGGGCAGCTCATCCAGCGGCTTGTTGTTTTCGGCAAAGGCATGACGAATCGAATAGAACAGCGGGAAGTCCAGCAGTGAATCCAAACCCGAATCGACGCCGTCGCGCACAAGTCCGCCCTGGAAATAGGATGTGTGGACTACGTCTCCGTCTTTAACTTCGCCAACCACCGTGAAGCGAGGAAACTCACGTTTTAATGCTAGGGTCCAATCCCTCCAGAAACTGTTCGGCACATACTGCCAGGTATCCATGCGGATTCCATCCAGGCCGGTGGTGCCAATCCACCACAGCGTGTTTTGAATTAGATACCGAGAGACTTCCGGGTCGTGCTGATTTAGATCGGGAAGAAAATCCAGAAACCAACCCTCCATCGTTTCCCTTTTCAACTCCTCAACCGGCCGAGGATCATGCAGAACCCACGTCTGGAAAACATTTTTCAGATGGTTCTTGCGCGTCCCGTTGAACCAGGTAGGCGTCGGCGAATCATCCACCCAGGGATGATAAGGGCCGGTGTGATTCACAACCTGGTCCTGAATAATCTTGATGTTCAGTTTGTGCGCGGCTTCGACTAGCTCCTGAAGCTTCGCCATCGTGCCAAAGTGTTCCTCAACCCAGTAGAAGTCCTGTGGGTTGTAACCGTGAAAAGCGGTGCTGGGTTTCTCCTCCTTCAACTCGATCGAGTTAAGACCGTTGTAGTTGTCATACCAGGGCGTCAGCCAAATTGCTGTGACGCCAAGGTCTTTGAGGTATGGGAGTCGATCGATAACCCCCTGCAAGTCGCCGCCGTGGTAATAGAATTTGTTCTTGCGATCATAAAGGCCGCGCGACTCAGGCGGGTCGTTGTTGTTCACGTCGCCATCGCTGAAGCGGTCGACCATGATCAGGTACATAATGTCGTCCGGAGAGAACCCTTGAAAGCGACCTGCGCGATTTAGAGGCCTAAGAATTTCAAACTCTCCTCGAGTCACACCACCCGTCGTTGTGATAACCAGTTGTCGCGGCCCTGCCATGGCTTGCGGAGCAATCGCGACATCGACAAACAGGTAAGAGCCCCGCTCGTTAACCTTTGGCGCGCTTACGACTCGTACTCCGTTTCCCACAACCCGGACACGCGCGCCATTGAGATTCTTCCCACGGACGAGCAGTCGCAGCGGATTCACCGTGCTTCTTGGCCACCAACTCGGTGGGTCCACTTTCAATATCTCAGGTGACTGCGCGGCGAGGGGTGAAGCAAACAGCAGGACGAATATGACTGCGAACCGCAGTTTCCTCACTCGACCTTGGAATAGGTGCAACGCTTTGGAGTGCGGCGGCCTGGTGCCGCTTTCGCCAGTGGCTGTCTGGGAGAACGTTGTCGAATAACAAGATGCCGGGTGCGCCGGGGTGGACCAAAGCGGCGCCGGGCCGCCGCACTCCAAAAAGTTGACTCTATGCAGTGGAGCATTCATGTCGATACGACCTCGGCAAGCTTGATCTTCTCATCTTCATGTTTGGAAATTCGCCCATACGTTTGCGTTACCTCTCTTAAACGTTCGCTATGGGCCGCCGTCAACGCATCCTCTTTGAAGCGCCAAACCCAGTTGCCTTGCGTGGTGTTGGGAAGATTCATTCGTGCTTCAGTCCCCAACCCGAGCACGTCCTGTAAAGGAACGATTGCCATCGCTGCTACTGACGCCATCACGGTTCTTATGAAATCCCAATGAATTTCTTTGCCGTTGGTGTTCAGATATTTCGAAGAAAATTCACGCTCGATCTCAATCTGTTTAGAGTCCCGAGTTGATCCTTCGCCGGCCACGCTGCTAAACCAGCCGACGGTTGTGTCGTTGTCGTGGGTGCCGGTGTACACCACCACGTTTCGGTGATAGTTGTGCGGCAAGTCTATATTCTTACTATCACTGCTAAAACCGAACTGCAGGATGCGCATCCCGGGAAAACCAAAGTCGTCCCGTAGCGCCTCAACATCCGGAGTAATCACGCCCAGGTCTTCGGCAATGATCGGGAGCTCGCCCAACGTCTTTCGAATCGCAGTAAACAGTTCTCGTCCGGGCGCCTCGACCCAGCGGCCCCGCTCCGCTGTTTTATCTCCGCCCGGAATTTCCCAGCAGGCTGCAAACCCACGGAAGTGATCCACGCGCACTATGTCTACCACGTGAAGCGTGGCCTCCACTCGCTTAATCCACCACTTGAATCCGTCCGCCAGCATGTGCTCCCAGTTGTAAAGCGGATTGCCCCAAAGCTGTCCGGTGGCGCTGAAGTAATCCGGCGGCACTCCGGCAACGACCGTCGGGGTGCCATCAGGGTTGAGTTTGAATTGATCGGGATTGGTCCAAACGTCCGCCGAATCGTGGGCAACGAAGATCGGCAGGTCGCCTATCACCTTGATGCCCTGCACATTGCAATAAGCCTTCAGGGCAAACCACTGCCGGAAGAAAAGGAACTGGTAAAACTTCTGGGCTTCAATCTCTTCGTGAAGCTCCTCTTCGACGCGCTTGAGCGCTTCCGGCTTACGATCTCGTAAGTCTGCCTCCCACTCGTTCCAGGCCACGCCGCCGTGCGTATATTTCAACGCCCGGAAGAGTGCGTAGTCATCGAGCCAGTCGGCGGATTGCTGCTTGAATGTTTCAAAAGAAACACGGTTAGCAGTTGCAGTGGTTTGCTTGTAACGCTCGTAAGCTTTTCGAAGCAGCGCTTCCTTGAATTGATGGACTTGTTCGAATTCGACGCGCTCATCCGAAAACGTCGAACTATGATTCAAGTCATTGGCTTCTAATAAATCGTCGGCCACCAGGAGTTCAGGACTAATGAGCAGCGTGTTTCCGGCAAATGCCGAATAACACGCGTAGGGGGAATCGCCGTAACCGGTTGGACCAAGCGGAAGCACCTGCCAAAGTGTTTGGCCGCCGGCGACCAGGAAGTCAGCAAAGGCAAAAGCCTGCGGCCCCATATCACCAATACCGAAAGGTCCGGGTAATGAAGTCGGATGAAGCAGGACGCCGCTGGATCTGGGAAAGTTCATTTTCTTTGATTCGATGTGACCAATTAATAAATACTCCGTTTAGAAGCCGGACTTGTCCGGCTGCTCTCTTCAGTAGCCGCCAACTCCTCTTTCGTCCATAGCCAACGCTGATCGACTTCTATAGGACCGTTCCAGGTTCATGGGGAAAATATGCTTGATAGCTTGACCAACGCCACTTTGCGGGATGATCACAGAGACCAGCTCGCACAGGATTATTGTGGATGTAATTAAGCTTCTGACGAATGAACTTACGACTCCAGATGTCAATGGCTGAAAAGTCTTGCAACCAGACCGCGTGAGTTTGGCCAGAACTCAACGACTGTGGCAACTTCAACTTATTTAGGGACGCCGCATGTTGTTCCGCTCGTAACCATTTGAGAATCAAGGATGCTGCTCGGCCCTTGAGTCGTCCAACGATCAGGCTTATGTCGAGGTAGAGAGGGTTTGCCAACAAGTGAAAGTGATCCGGCATTACAACATAGCCAATTAACTTGAATGAATCCTTCAATCGCGTTGTTGCCAAGGCATCGATGAACAATGCGCACGCATGATCGTTACGAAACAGCGGAACGCGGTCATAGGTGACCGCTGTCACGTAGTGGACTAAGTTAGGCTCTTTTGA
>JALZOO010000523.1 GCA_030913905.1 Acidobacteriota bacterium | reverse complement strand
AAAGAACTACAGGCGGCGCCAATGGACCAAGAGCCAGAACGGCGCGGTGGTTCCCAAGGACAAGACGCAACGCAATCTCACTGATCCTGACTCGCGCTTGATGATGGACACGACCACCGGGAATTATGAACAAGCTTACAACCCGCAACTCGCCGTTGACGCGCAGACGCAAATCATAGTGGCCGCGCGGGTCGTGCAAGCACCGAATGATCAGGAACAGTTGGTGCCCACAGTGCTGCAGGTGCAGGAGAACCTGGGCGCGTTGCCCGCAATAGTTTCGGCTGACGGCGCTTACTTCAGCAGTGCGGTAATCACTACGGAAGCTTTGCGCGGCATCGATTTGTATGTGCCGCCCAATGAACCGGAACCGAGCGTTGTGCCGGAGGCCCCAGCGCTGGATGCCAGTGTGCGGACGCAGATGTGGCACAAACTGAAAAGCAAACCGGGACGCAAGATTTACAACCGGCGCAAGACGATCGTCGAACCAGTCTTTGGCCAAATCAAACACGTGCGCAGCTTCCGCCAGTTTATGTTGCGAGGGCTGGCCCAAGTAGAAGGCGAATGGTTGCTGATCTGTATGACGCATAACTTGTTGAAGCTGTTTCGAAATCTGAAACCAGCGCCGATCGTCTGAAACCGCGAAAGTTCAGCTAAGCGAAGTGAAGTGATCCGACATCATTAGGCCCAAACAACCGGCTCCGATGTTTCGCCCCGATTAGCAATTGCGTTAAACAAGTCACGCTTGAAAATGTCGCCTAATGATTCTTTCAACTGTCGAACCACTTTTTCCCCGACAGACTCCAAAGCAGGCGAAAGCATAAAGCCCAGGGTGAAGCGAAGCGGAACCCGGGTAAGTTTCTCGAATGATCACTAAGCCCACGATAGCGGGCGGCAGACCTCACAGTCCAACCGCTGTCGCCCATTCCATGGGCTTTGCTGTTTTTTTCTAACTCTTACCTGGGGTTTCGCTTCGCTTCACCCCAGGCTTTACGCTGTCACCTGCTTCGCAGGTTCATATAAAACACACCAGGAAACAGTTCTTAGTTTGCCCCGGTTAATAGCTCTCTCAATCTTGTTAGGCCTTGCACCACATTCTTACCCAGATCCACGCGAATCGCTCGTCGTCCGTGGGCCAGCAACGACTGAAAATCTCCCTGCGCTTGCGCTTGCTTCAACACCGAAAAGGAATAAGGCGCACCGGGAATATCGAAGTCGACAAGATCGGCCGCAGTTATCTGAATGAAAACTCCAGTATCCGGCCCACCCTTGTGCAACTGCCCAGTTGAATGAAGAAAGCGCGGCCCATAGCCCACAGTTGTCGCACAGCCGGTTGCATCGCGAAGACTTAGCCGTAAAGCCTGAAGCGCCTCATCGATTTCCGGAGTCTCTTCAACATATGCGAGGAGCGCAATGTAGTCGTGTGGCTTCACCTTCGCGAGGTGTCGCCGCAAAGCCTCGGCGACTGACACGGACGCGTTCTGCTCCTTCGAATAAACGCTCAATGTTCCATCGCTGGCGATTGGAGACGGCTCATCCAGCTTGCCCTCTTTTGTAAACTTCTCGAGCAACGCTTTCGTGGCGTCCTTCGATTCCTGCACATTTGGCTGATCGAATGGATTGATTTTCAGACGCCATCCGGCGAAGGCTGTCGCCATTTCCCAAAGGAAAAACTCTGCGCCCAGCTCGTTCAAGTCAATCAAACTTCGGTACACAACCGGATGTCCTGCCGCCTCCAATGCCTTCAACCTGGTCTTTGTCTCCGCATCGGCGTCGCCAACGGTGATCGAAACGAACAGTCGATCGTCGCCGTAGGCTGAAGTTGGGCCAAGCGGTTCGCCGACGACCGGCACAATTCCTTTGCCTTCCTTGCCAGTACTCTCAGCGATTAGTTGCTCCACCCACAGACCAAGCGCCGAAATCTCCGCGTCCGTAATAATCGTCAACTTGTCGCGTCCCGCAGTCGCACACTCCGCCATGGTTGCGCCGAGCAGGGCGGCCGGGTTTTCAGTCACACCAACCTTCGGTCCACACATCAACGATATTCGAATCGCGCTGACAAGCAGCTCACCGACGTCCAGGCCCATCACTGCGGCAGGAACCATTCCGAAATATGAAAGTGCCGAATACCGGCCGCCAATGTCAGGTGGATTCAGAAAGATTCGCTTGAACTTTTCAGCCGCAGCCGTCTCTGCCATCAACGTGCCGGGATCAGTGATGGCTACAAACGACTGGCCCGGAGTCTCATTTATTTTTGAGACTTCGTTGTACCAATACCTGTGGAAAGCGATGGGCTCGGTAGTGGTGCCAGACTTAGAGGCGATAAAAAACAAGCTGCGAGTAATGTCTATCTGCTTCGCGAAGTTGTTGATGGCATCAGGGTCGGTGGAATCGAGAACGAGTAACTGGGGAAAGCCTTTTTGAATTCCGAAAGTTTGTCGCAGCACTTCGGGACAAAGTGAGGAGCCACCCATGCCGCAAACCATCGCGTGTCGCTCGTCCGATCCTCGTACGTGCTCTCCAAATCTAACCAGCTCGTGGGAAACCTCGAGCATCTTCCGAGGAACTTTCAACCAGCCCAGGGAATTCTCAATAATCTTTTTGTGCGACTCTTCAGTCTTCCAAAGCGACGCGTCTTTGTCCCAAATTCGCTGGATTACTTTAGAACTCTCGGCCTCAGCCAGTGCCGCGTCGACCGCAGATTGATACGCACCGAGACTGACTCTCACCGCCGGCATCCCCGTGGCAGAGTCCTGCTTGGCTTCGATTCCTGCATCCCTCATAATCAGACCTTAACGAAGAAGCCGTCACTTTTTGTTGGAACGAAGACAGTCTAGCACGTGCGACTTTGGAGTGCGCTCTGCATCTAATGAGCGAGGGGATTTTGGAAACATGGCAGACAAGAAAAAAGCTTTGATAGTGGTAGACGTGCAGAACGATTTCTGTCCCGGCGGTGCGTTAGCAGTGGCCGAGGGCGATCAGGTCGTCGCGCCGCTGAACGAACTGATTGACGACTTTCTAAAACGAAGCGAGCCCGTCTTCAAAACCCGCGACTGGCATCCCGCAAAGACTAGACACTTCGCTGAGTACGGCGGCACCTGGCCGGTGCATTGTGTGCAAAACACAAAAGGCGCAGAGTTTCATCCGCAGCTGCTGGATGACATTCACATCCGCACAATCTCAAAAGGATTGGGTGACGAAGATTCATATTCAGCTTTCGAGGGCACTGATCTCGCATTACAACTGAGACGTCTCGGCGTCGAGGAGGTTTGGATTGGTGGGCTGGCAACAGATTATTGCGTCAAGAACACTGTGCTCGATGCTTTGGAGGAGGGCTTCAAAGTCAAAGCTCTCGAAGATGCGATGCGTGCCGTGGATGTGAAGCCGGGAGATGGCGAACGCGCGATTGAAGAGATGCGTAATGCCGGCGCTGAGATAATCACGCTGGAGCAGACGGCAGGTGCAGGCGCCAGGTAGACCTGAAATCAAGGACGCATAGGGCCGGTTTTCATCGGCAGCACAGAAGATAATAGAGCCGACCTGTCTCCTGCTCCTGCCTCCTGCTTACGTTTACTAAATGGGCACACTCAACATCGATCGTTATCATGCCGCGATGGGCGACGCGTCTTACAAAGACGAGACGCGCCTTCATGATCGGCGTCTCAGCGATGCGCAAGCTACTTTTTATTGTACGCAGCGAAAGTTGCCGTTTGCGCCCTGTCTGGGCCACGCGCGCCTCGTCCGTTTACTTGTCGACAGCCAAATCGATCGTCCTCGTTTAAGGTTTCTCGAGCAGGATCGCGGCGACCTGCAGCGCTTCGCTAAAGCCATCGAAGACATTCTGTTCGTGGGCGCGATTCGCACGGTGCGGCCTGCGACGATTGTCTTTGCGCAACAACCTTTCGCTGACATTACCGGCGCGTTTGGATTAACGCAGGCGCAGGAGATCAAGTTTGAACACGCTTTCGATCTGCCGATGACAACCGCCAGCACGGCGATGCAGTTTCGCATGGCTGCCGGTGAGGGACGTTGGCTGTCCGACTTCTCGCTGCGACGCAATGGCGATATCGAACGCGCGGTTGATATTGCCGTCTACGCCTTCATTGGCGGCTTCAACGACACTTCAAATATGGAGGCGGCCCACCGTCTGGATATTCCCGCCGTCGGAACTGAAGCGCATTACTGGCAGCAATCGTATATCGAGTACATGTACGAACCTGAGATTGAACCGCGTACCGGCAAGCCGAAGCATTTCGAGCAGGTCGCCTTTGAACGATGGCTGGATGCAAACCCGAATGGCACAACGCTCCTGCTCGACACGATCGATGTCTACATGGGCGCGGT
>JALZOO010000518.1 GCA_030913905.1 Acidobacteriota bacterium | reverse complement strand
ACAATGAAGAGATAAAAAGTAATGCCACCCATGCCCCAGGTAAATGGGTAGCGCACGGCGTCGCGATTAATCTTTGCGGGATGGAGGTGTAGAAAGACGTTTGAAAGAACTGCGAGCGAACGGTTGCGCGGATCTGAGCGATCATGAGAGACGCGAAATATTGACTTCCAAAGCTGCGTGTCCTGCGGATCTTTGTAGGTCTTAGCTTCCTCGATCGCGCGTTCTTTGAGCGCAGCTGCGCCCTCACGCACTTTGCCGGTCAGACTTGCGCCCGTCTTCTCTCCCTCAGTTAGCTGCTTTGTCTCTTTCTTGTCTGGGCTATCGTCCATATCGTTCGAGACCCATCTCTTCTACGCAAGAACCTGACCTATGCACATACACTCACTACATGGGAATGTAAGCACCCGGTTCATCAAACCGGTCCGTTCCGCCTTTGGGCCAATCATAAAGCCGTGCGATGTCGACTACGATTTGACCTTCGGCGTCCAACTCGACGTGCGCGCGATCCATTGGCCGCGGCGCAGGTCCTTCAAAGTTGATTCCCTCGCTGTCATAACCACTCCCGTGACAAGGGCACTTAAACTTGTTCTCACTGGCCTTCCAGTCCGGTGTACAACCGAGGTGGGTGCAACGCGCGTAGATCACAAATAGGCGGTCTGACGTCTTGGTTACCCAGATGCGATATTGCTGCTGCCACTTTGTGTCGACGCCCTGCGCGTAATCGTTTGGCGATCCGATGCGAAAGGTACTTGAAGGCTCAAAAATGGCTCGCGGCAGAAAGAACCGCAGAAACATCAGGAAACACGTGACTAGAAACGCTGTAACACTCGCCCAAACGATTCGACGCCTCATCTTGTTGACGGGCGGATCGGGTGTGCTTTCGACAACGGCGCCGGGAGCGGGTGGTGTCTTTGCGGTCGCGGGCAGAGGTGGTTTGGCTGGCGCGGAAGGACGCGCCGGCGTCCCGGCGCCAAGCGTCTCGCCAGGAGTCGGAGTGGTGGTGCTGGTTGCAGATAACTCTTCGTTCGCCGGAGTATCCACTGCAAACCCTCCTCAGACTAAATTACGCAGATACACGTCAACCCTGCAACAGAGTGAAAATTATACAACTCCCCGCATTGCAGGGATCACTCTCTGCGCAAGAACAATTATTCGTCTATACATGAAGAGCACCGTGCCAATTAGTATTATTATTCGGGGCCCGGTGCCCGTATTTATACCCTGTTTCACAATTTACTGGCAAGAAATTTCTAAACTATGCGCGAGACAGCTGCGGACAACGAACCCGAAGAGCTTTAGGCAGGATGTGAAAGGTCGCGGGAAGATAGCCGGGTAGTTCTCCGTCCACCTCGAGTTCTATCCGCTCCTTTGGATCAGCAGGACGGACAACGATGTTAGTGGCCAATGCGTGTCCTACCTGCGGCATGCTGAGGTGAGTGCCGGTGTAGAGGCGTGGGGCATTGGTAATAATTTTAGCTGCGCCCAGGTCTCCGATACTAATCACATCAAATTTTCCGTCCGCCAGCTTGGCATCCGGGGCAATCTTCATGCCCCCACCGAAGTACCGCGCATTCGCAACGCAAAGATTAGCTACCGTCATCAGCCGTTCTGGGTCATCGTCGAGTTGAACGATTGCTCGAGTCGCACTTGTCTTGACTACGGTCTGAAGCATCGCCAGTGCAAACGATGCCCGACCGCCAAACCACCTTCCTTTTGTGGGTATCCATTCAAATCCACCTTCTTTTACTCG
The DNA here is from genome assembly GCA_030913905.1 of Acidobacteriota bacterium. Taxonomy (GTDB): domain Bacteria; phylum Acidobacteriota; class Blastocatellia; order Pyrinomonadales; family Pyrinomonadaceae; genus PSRF01. Next base: position 6,610 of record JALZOO010000518.1, on the reverse strand, counting down.
CGCGATGACTTCAGCGCTCAGGCCGAAGGAGGCGACGCCGAGAAAAAACCGACTGTCATGCTCCCCATTGTCATTAGTGAAAGTAACTCGGCCCACATCCATGAGGCGCGTGCGCCCAGTCCGCAGAATCACGGCAGCGTCTCTTGAGCGCGATGGAATACCAAGAGTCTTGCGAAAGTCACCGCCAGTGCCGCTGGGAAGAACACCGAGTTCCGCGTTACTGCCGGACGTAAGAATTCCATTCGCCACTTCTAAGATCGTTCCGTCACCACCACAGGCAATAATTAGTTTGGTGCCCTTGCGAGCAGCTTCCGCGGCCAGCTCAATTCCCTCTCCGGTACGACTGGTGAACTTGCGACTAAACGCTCCGAAGTGCGCTGCGAGGTCGCTGGCAATCTTCGGCCATGCTTCGCGCGTCGCTCCACCAGCAGATTCAGGGTTGATGATGACTAGAGGCAGGGTCATTCGAAATCACAAGAGGCACTACTGATAATTCGTGGCGCCGGTTTCATTTTCGGCTGTTTGCTGTCTGCTGTCTGCGAGTTCTTTGTGATCCCGCTCGCCCAGTTCCGCAATCTTCGTCATCACAAACTCCGAGATCTCTTTATAGGTTCTCATGTGATCTCTCTTTTCCAGGTACGGAGATAAATCGAGCTGCGGTCCAAAGTAGATGCGAATCTTCTCGCCGCCAGTCCAGTTACCCATAACCTGTTTTGGTAAATCATTTCCAAGTCCGGCGATGAAAACTGGAATGACCTGAGGCGCCGCGTCCTTAATCAACTTCCCTACGCCGGGCTGGGCAGGCAGATACGAATACGGGTCGCTATTTTTATTGCGCGTTCCTTCAGGATGAAACCCAATGACGTTTCCGGCGCCTTCCCGTGCAAGAGAGGTCAGCAGTCGAAACGAGTACTTATCAAACGAGCGTTTCTCCGTAAGCGGATTCTCTCCTGACGCGAAGAACGGCGGATACATCGACCACCAGCCCATTACAAGGTTCACAAACATTCCCAACGGCGATTGGTAAAAGAATCGCCCGCGCACCGGAAAGAAAAGTTGCTTGCGCCAGGTGGTGTGACGAAACAGCACGGTCGATACCGTGTACATGTCGAAGAACGAACGATGATTGGCAACCAACAAGAGCGGCCGGTCGCGTGAGACGGCCTCTACGTTCTCCAGACCGTGCACCTGCATGAGGTTGTAGGTGGCGAGGTGAATCCATCCGGCGCCCATCGTTTTTTGACACCAGGTCCAGAACCGCTTCCAGTTGCCCTGGTTCATGCAACGGACAAATCGAAAGGCAAACCGCTCAAACCAATTCAAAGCCGCGAATTCTTCTGGGGTGGGCTCCAGGGACCGTCCAACGTCCAACGTCCAATGTCCAATATCTCTCTTGCCCCGCATCACATCGTCCGCCGGGACTTTCGGTTCAGGACTTTGGACGTTGGACATTGGACTTTGGACTTCGTTATCAATCGACCGAAAAGTACTTCGCGTCGGGGTGGTGAACAATAATGGCAGAAGTCGATTGCTCGGGATCGAGTTGGAACTCTTCGGTCAATTCAACATCAATGCGGCTCGGGTCCAGCAACTCGAATAGCTTAGTCTGGTCCTCCAGATCCGGGCACGCCGGATAACCGAAACTAAAACGCGAACCCCGATATTGCTGGCGAAAAAGTTTTACCACGTCCGCGGCATCATCCGCGGCGATGCCAAGCTCTTCGCGAATACGTTTGTGCCACAACTCCGCCAGCGCTTCCGCACCCTCGACGCTCAATCCGTGGAAGTAGAGATAGTCGGCGTAACTATCTGACGTGAACAGTTCTCGCGAATACTCGCTGGCACGACGTCCCATTGTTACCAGATGGAAAGCAACTGTATCCATTCTCCCCGAGTCCTTCGACGCAAAGAAATCCGCGAGGCAGAGATTTTTTCCCCCAAGAGGTTGACGCGGAAACGTGAAGCGCGTCCGCTCCGTCCGTTGGTCCTCTTCGTAGATAATCACGTCGTTACCTGAAGATTGCGCGGGAAAGTATCCATAGACGACGCGCGGCACCAGAAGCTTCTCCCGGTTGCTTCGTTCCTTCAGCTCCTCATAGATTGGCCGGACTTTGTCTCTAACCAGCGTTAGATATTCATCGGCAGGCCGGCGACCCTGTTTGAATTGCCACTGTCCTTTAAATAGAGCAGTCTCATTGACGAAAGCGAACACTTCGTCAAGTGATATCTCATCCACAACTCGTGAGCCATAAAACGGCGGCACCGGAATCTCGACGTCGGAACGTACTGACGAACGGACCGTGTGGGTCGTATCGCCTGGGACCTTTGCGGCGCCGCGTGGCTTCCGACTCTTGCTGATTCCGAGCTTCGCTTCTTCGCCGACGCGATCTTCTATATCTTCAGGCACATCACCATTGTCGCCTGATGCAGCCGCAGCTTTTGCCAGCTGGTCCGCGACTACGTTAACCGAGCCGCCGCTCACCAAATTGTCCATCGTATGCAAACCGGCAAACGCGTCGCCCGCATAATAGAGCGAACCTTTATAGATCGACTTCAGGTCTTCATCGACGTAACGACGTGTCAGGGCAGCGCCACCAAGAATCACCGGGACGGTGACGCCCCGTTCGTTCATGAGCTCGAGGTTATCCTTCATGATCAACGTCGACTTTACCAGCAACCCGCTCATGCCAATTGCGTCGGCATTGTGCTCTTGATGCGCCAAAAGAATGTTGTCGATCGTCTGTTTGATACCAAGGTTAATGACCTTGTAACCATTGTTCGTGAGAATGATGTCCACCAGGTTCTTGCCAATGTCATGGACGTCTCCTTTGACAGTTGCGAGCACTAGCGTTCCCTTCGCCGTTGCACCACCCTTCTTCTCCATGAAGGGTTCCAGGAACCGCACCGCCGCTTTCATCGCTTCAGCCGACTGCAATACGAACGGAAGCTGCATTTGGCCGCTGCCAAAAAGATCGCCGACCACTTTCATTCCATCGAGGAGAATGTTGTTAATGATGTCGAGCGCAGGGTGCGTCTCGAGGGCAGTCTTTAACTCGTCTTCCAGACCGATCTTCTCGCCGTCGATGATGTGGTTCTTCAACCGCTCTTCAACTGTCGCGCCTTTAGTCGCTTTCTCCGAACTCTTCGCCTTGACGCCTTCGAACAGCTTCGTAAACTCAATCAGGGGATCGTAAGTGCAGACTTCTCCGTCAAACCCACGCTGGTCGTAGATCAAGTCTCGCGCTACTTTGAGTTCCTGCTCGCCGATGCGATTGAGCGGTTCAATCTTGCTGGCGTTGACGATCGCGGCATCGAGCCCCGCTTCAACCGCGTCATGAAGGAACACCGAGTTAAGGACTACGCGCGACGCAGGGTTAAGACCGAAGGAGATGTTGGAAACGCCAAGAATCGTAAAGCAGCCGGGCAGCTCCTGTTTGATCCGGCGAATTCCCTCGATGGTCTCCAGCGCATTGCGGCGATCTTCTTCAATGCCTGTCGATATCGGTAACGCCAGCGGATCGAAAAAGATATCCTCTGCGGGCAAGTCGAGCTCGCCAGTTGCTTGCTCGAAAGCGCGCTTCGCTATAGCAAACTTTCCATCCGCCGTGCGGGCCATTCCCTCTTCATCAATTGTGCCGATAACAACACTCGCGCCATAGCGCTTCGCAAGATCGATGACTTTCGCGAACCGCGGCACGCCGTCTTCGTAGTTAGTCGAATTGAGAATGCTCTTGCCGCCGGCGTGTTGCAGGCCGGCTTCCATCTTCTCCCATTCCGTGGAATCGAACATCAGTGGCAGCTTGATGTTTGTTACCAGACGCGAGGCGAGTTCGTGCATGTCAGCTTCGCCATTCCGGCCGACGAAATCGACGTTGACGTCCAGGATGTGAGCTCCTTCGCGTTCCTGCTCCTTAGCTAAGGCGACCAGACCATCCCAGTTTTCGGCGTTCAGAAGATCGCGCATCTTCTTTGAACCGCTGGCGTTCACTCGCTCGCCAACGATCAGGAACGATGCGTCCTGAACATAAGGCTGTTGGAAATAGATCGACGAAGCTGCCGGAACGAGTTTGGCATCACGTGATTTGGGACTAAGGCGCTGCATCGATTGAACCACCAGCTTCAGGTGCGCCGGCGTTGTACCGCAGCAACCGCCGACGATGTTGACGCCGAAGTCGCTGGCGAAGTGGATCACCTGGGCCGTGAAAGTTTCAGGCGTCTCGTCGTAGTGCATCTTGCCGTCCACTACTGAGGGCAACCCGGCATTGGGCAAAACGGAAACGGGCAGCGGTGAGTTCTCGCAAAGATAGCGAATGCTTTCCGTCATGTGACGCGGGCCGGTGCCGCAGTTCATCCCGATTACGTCAACTGGAAAAGGCGCGAGGGCGGTTAGTGCCGCGCCAATCTCCGTCCCGTTAAGCATCGTCCCAAAGATTTCGATAGTCACCTGGGCGATTACGGGGACGCGAGTGCGATGCTGTTTGAAGTGCTCAAAGATCGCGGATAGAGCTGCTTTGGTTTGGAGTAAGTCCTGGCAGGTTTCGACTATCAGCAGGTCTGCGCCGCCATCAAGCAGACCGCGCACTTGTTCGGCGTAAGCCGCTTTTAAAGTAGCGAAGCCTATGTGGCCCAGCGTCGGGAGTTTGCGCCCGGGCCCCATCGAGCCCGCGACCCAGCGTGATTTATCTTTCGTTGAATAGTCGGCGGCGACGCGCTTAGCGAGCTGCGCCGCAAGGACGTTCATCTCATACGCCTTATCGGCGATGTCATATTCGGCGAAATCGATGGGAGTGCCGTTAAAGGAATTCGTCTCGACGACGTCGCAGCCTACTTCAAGGAACGCGGAGTGAACATTTTCAACGGCATCGGGCCGCGTGACGAGCAGGTTTTCGTTACAACCCTCGAACCGCGGACCACCAAAATCATCGAGCGACAGATTCTGGACCTGCAGATTGGTGCCCATCGCGCCGTCAAAGACGACGATGCGTTCTTTAAGTGTCTCTAAGAAAGTAGCCATATAACTGATCTTATAGCCGGCATTCTCGCCCGCGCCTTTGCAAAACAGAACTGCTGCTTTACCCAAGCGAAAGCCCCGCGCTAAACAACGCGGGGCTTCCCAAAACCTATTTGACTCATTCGCGGGAAAGACTCGCCGAGCTGTTTAGCGGATTGTTTTACGTGGCCGCAAGTCGCTTTAACTCACCACGTTCGTTCCGGAGTTATTGAAGCACCGCTCCTTTACCCTGTCAAGGCGGCCCATCGCAGGGTTCCTATTTACCATTTCGCGTTTACCCATTAACATCACTGCGATGCGACGCGCCATCTATCCGGGCTCTTTCGATCCAGTCACAAACGGACACCTTGACATCATTGAGCGAGGCTGCAAGCTCTTTGACGAAATCATCGTTGCCATCCTGGTGCATCCCGAGAAGGCGCCGTTCTTCTCCATCCGGGAGCGTAGAAAAATACTGGCGGAAGTCCTGAAGCAGATCAATCAAGGGACTTGTGAAGTGCGTGTCGATAGCTTTCAGGGTTTGCTGGTTCAATATGCCGTGGCGCAGCAGGCGAATGCGATTGTGCGTGGGATTCGCGCCATTTCAGATTACGAATACGAACTGCAGATGGCCTTGATGAATCGCCGGCTGGAGCCAACCATCGAAACGGTTTTCATGATGCCTGCGGAAACTTATTCCTATGTCAGTTCGCGGCTGGTGAAAGAAGTCTTCCAGCTCGGGGGAAAACTTGACGGGTTGGTTCCCCCGCTTGTTGCCACGCGGATGAAGGAAAAATTTGAGAAAGGATGAACGGCGCTCTTTTTACCCAGCAGGTAACTAACCAGGATGACAACTAAGACGGCAATGTCAGGTTTTCAAGCGTCAGATAACGTAGCGAAGATGCAGGCGTCGTCAACGCTTGCCGCCATGCAGGCGGCCGACGCGTTAAGAGCATCGGGCGCGAATGTCGTAGATTTCGGGGCCGGCGAGCCGGATTTTGACACTCCGGCAAATATCAAGCGCGCGGCTGAAGAAGCGATGCGCGAGGGCAAGACCAAGTACACCCCTACCGCCGGTACGCGACTCATTCAAGAAGCCATTATCGATTTCTACGGCCGCGAGTTCGGCGCGCAATACGAGCGCCCGAAAGTGATGGCGACCTCGGGGGGAAAACAAGCGATCTTCAACGCAGTTGTCAGCCTGATTAATCCCGGCGACGAAGTTCTGATGACCCAGCCGTATTGGGTAACCTTTCCGGAAATTGTCGTGTTCGCTCGAGGAACTCCGGTCGTTATTGATACCGAAAACAACGGTTTCGTGCTTACAGCGGAACACGTGGAGCGCGCAATCACCCCGCGAACCAAATTGATTATCCTCAATTCCCCATCCAATCCTTCCGGTCGTGTGATCCCCGCGGATGAGTTTCAACGGATAATGGAGCTGCTCGCGGACAGAGGGATCTGGGTAATTTCCGATGAGTGCTATTTGCGTTTCGTCTACGCACCAGCAAGTGTTTTTAGCGCGGCCACGCTTCCCCCTGCTTTGCGCAGTCGCCTATGCATTGCCGGATCGTTCTCTAAAACATATGCCATGACGGGCTGGCGAGTCGGGTATGCTCT
>JALZOO010000510.1 GCA_030913905.1 Acidobacteriota bacterium | reverse complement strand
CATGGCAGCCTCCAGAGAGCAAGTATAGACCGACCATCGGGGGGAAACAAAAACCGTGGCGCCAGACTAAATCACGGTGGTGATAATCTCGCGGATGCTGCGTTGCAGTTCGCGGTCGTCCGTGATGGGTGAGCACATCGCGGTTTCGGCGGCTCTGACGGGCGGGATGCCGAGCGTGATTAGTTGCGCGGCATAAATCAGGAGGCGGGTTGACACGCCTTCTTCCAACCCATGCCCGCGCAGATTGCGGACCTTCTGGCCGATGAGCACCAGATCGCGCGCAGTGCCCTCATCCACGCCGCCTTCGCGCGCGACGATTTCCGTTTCTGTCTCCGGCGGTGGATAGTCGAAATCGATGGCCACGAATCGTTGACGAGTGGATTGCTTCAGGTCCTTGAGAATGGATTGATACCCGGGGTTGTAAGAGACCACCAGCATAAAATCCGGAGGCGCATCTAAAATCGTTCCACGTTTCTCAATCGGCAGCCGGCGGCGATGGTCCGTGAGCGGGTGAATTATGACGACCGTGTCCTTCCGCGCTTCGACCACCTCATCCAGATAGCAGATTGCCCCATGGCGCACCGCCGCAGTCAGCGGTCCATCATGCCAAACTGTCTCATCGCCTTCGAGCAGGAAACGGCCAACGAGATCCGTCGCCGACAAGTCTTCATGACAGGCGACCGTGATTAGTGGACGCTCGAGTCGCCAGGCCATGTGTTCGACAAAACGCGTTTTGCCGCAGCCCGTCGGGCCTTTCAGAATAACCGGCAGACGCGCACTGTGCGCGGCCTCAAACAGATCAATCTCACCGTCGACCGGCAGATAGAATGGCTCGTCAACAATGCGAAATTCTTCGATAGCGCGTTCAGGCATGCGAGAGTTTCAAGTTCCAGGTTCAAGTTGGCAGTGACTGCATTTGATCTTAGCACTCGCTAGTAAAGGCACCAAATCCTCGGAATTTCAGAGACACGTCGTAGTTTGATACCAGTGCTTTCCTTTCCACGATCTGTAAAAACGATCCACGAATCAACACGAAATAGCACGAAAAATTTGGTGTTACTTAGTGTGATTTAGTGGATCGTGCATTTGTCTTCAAGTCAGGATGTTGTAAACCCGCCCTCCCGACTTGAAACTTCGAACTTGAAACCTGAAACTGGGATCGGATGAAAATAGCGGTAGCAATGAGTGGCGGCGTGGATTCGTCGGCTGCAGCAGCAATTCTCAAAGAACAGGGCCACGATCTGGTCGGCTTTACGATGCAGTTGTGGGACCAGCGTCGGGGCATCAACGTGGACGAGAACGGCGATCCGCTTCCTTCGCGTTGTTGTTCTCTGGATGACGTGTACGACGCTCGTCGTGTTGCTGAAGAGCTGGGGTTCCCGTTTTACGTTCTCAACCTGGAAAAGGATTTTGAGCGCGACGTTGTACAGCCCTTCGTGGCCAGTTACTTGAATGGTGAGACACCGATCCCGTGCGTCTCCTGCAACAGTCGTCTCAAGTTTGCTTCGCTCGATCGGCTGGCCGCCAGTCTCGAGTGCGACAAAATAGCGACAGGGCATTATGCGCGCGTTGAGTTTGATGAAGCTTCGCGACGCTACAAGCTGATGCGCGGACGAAATCTTCAGAAAGACCAGTCTTACTTTCTTTGGGAGCTGACACAGGAGCAGTTATCCCGCGCACTGTTTCCGCTGGGAGAAATGTCAAAGCCGGAAGTGCGCGACGTTGCTCGCGAACACGCGCTGGCCGTGTCAGAGAAATCCGAGTCACAGGAAATCTGTTTCGTTCCCGACGGCAACTATTCAGCTTTCATCGATCGTTATCTCGACGCGACTGGCAGCATCGATCAAAAGCCAGGTGAAGGCGAGATTGTTACTACCGGTGGCGACGTGATTGGGCAACACTCTGGTATTCACCGTTACACGATTGGGCAGCGTCGCGGCATCGGCATCGCCGCCGAACAGCCACTGTATGTCATCGGAATTGATTCCCTACATAACCGGGTTATCGTCGGGGGCGGCGATGAATTGTTAGGACTCGAATTCACCGCTGCAGGCGTAAATTGGATCGCGTTTGATAATCCAGCTTCGCCAGTTCGCGCCGATGTGCGAGTGCGTTATCGTCACACGCCGGTGCCGGCCACGATTACACCTGTGAACGATGGCCGCGTGCAGGTTCGTTTCGACGAACCGCAGAGGGCAATCACACCGGGCCAGGCGACGGTCTTCTACCATGGCGATGAAGTGGTAGGCGGCGGTTGGATAGTTAAGAGCTAGGCGACAGGAAGCAGTAGGCAGGAGGCAGGAGCGGGAAGCAGGAGCAGTTCGTACTCCCCTTCTTGAACCTGCCTCCTGCACCTGCTTCCTGCTGCTTGCCCCCTGCCTCCTGCTCCTTTCTGTAACCTTTTGGCCTCTTGTAACGTAGTACTTCCAGGTACAGGTTCGTCTAAAACCCGAAAGTTAAGGCAGGAAAACTATGGCAATGTCGCGTACAGGAAAAACTCTTCTCATCATCGCAAGCGTCCTGGTGGCGCTTGTTTTGGTTGTGCTCATCGGACTCGCCGTGCTGGTTGCGGCCTTGAGACAAAACGAGCCTTCCATTACCCAAAACAGTGTCTTGTCACTCCGCGTTGCCGGTTCCCTGCCAGACTACGTTCCCGACGATCCATTCATGAAGCTACTTGGTGGCTCTGAGCAGTCTCTCTCGAGTTTGGTGCTGCAATTCAGGAAAGCGAAAGTAGACGACCGCATCAAGGTCATTCTTCTTCAGGTCGACATGTCCGGCGCCGGCCTCGGTAAGTCGGAAGAACTTCGCGACGCCATCACAGACTTTCGCTCCTCGGGCAAACCCGTCTACGCCTACATGGAATATGGCATGACGAAGGAGTACTACATCGCCAGCGCGTGCGATCGCATTTATGTGGCGCCGCCGGGAGAGTTGTTCATTACCGGGCTGGCCGCAGATGTGATGTTCTTCCGCGGCACTTTGGACAAGCTCGGCATCTATCCAGACATTTATCAAATCGGCAAATACAAAAGCGCCGCCGACACTTTCACCCGCAAGGACATGTCTGAAGCGCACCGCGAATTCATGGATTCGCTGCTGGACGACATCTTCGACCGCTACGTCGATACAATTGCCAAAGCCCGCGGTAAGTCGTCCGACGAAATGCGCGCGCTTATCGACAACGCTCCTTATACTCCGCAGAAAGCGAAAGAAGCTGGACTCATCGACGGCGTCGCCTACCGGGATGAGATCGAAAACGAACTGAAATCTAAACTTGGTTACAAGGAATCTGATCCGCTTCGGTTAGTTAAGAG
>JALZOO010000307.1 GCA_030913905.1 Acidobacteriota bacterium | reverse complement strand
TGATAGAAGGAATTTGGCACTACGTCATCAATCCGTAATAGGACTGTAGCCTACTGAGTTATTTTTCAGCCTTCGGTGACGAAAGGCCTGGTGGTTCATGGCATGCAGGGGTTTGACTTCGAACGCGCCAAGACAGATTTGCACATACCCGAAGGTTTTCGAGTTGAGGCGATGATCGGTAAGCCTGGCAACATTGATGTGCTGCCGCCGGAATTACGGGACCGTGAATTGCCAAGCGATCGACGCAAACTGGAAGAGACAATCTGCGAAGGCAGGTTTGTTTCTAGGCAAGCCCGGGCAGTAGCATCTCTTCAGAAGGTGTGGCCATAGTAAACGCCCAGGAAATTGTTACCGCGACCTTCGTTGCCGATACTGTAGCCGGTGTAGAGACTCTTTTTTGGTGAAAAGTTAATTCCTATTCCAGGCGTGACGTAACCATAATCGTTATTGCCACTGAACCAATCCGTCACGAAGGAGAGTTTTCCAATCACCGGCTGTTCATATGCAGCGATTACTCCACTCCGCGTGGTCCCCTGCTCAAGCCGCCCGGCCAAAGAATAACCGCCGAAAGTGAAACGCGGACCATACTTCGCCGCAAAATTCTTACTGCCAACCACGTAGAATATGCCCGTCGTGTTTGCTTGCCTTCGGTGGGTCAATGGAATGGTAATTAGGAACCCGGCAGCGGCCGCGAGTCCTCTCTCTTCATTGGTATAAAACTGCCACTTGAAATTCGGTTCAATCTCAACCGGCTCCGGGTCGGAAGACCGGGTGTAGAAAACGTTCACACCCACTTCCGTTTGCTTAGCAAGGCCGACAACCACGCGTGGACCATACGTTTGATATCCACCGTTCCGGATGGAGCCGTAGTGCATGATGAAGTCCGCTTCGAGATACACCTTGCCCGGCGCCTGGACATCGGTGGTGGGCACGTTGAAGAGAGTTGACTGCGCAGGGGCGTTGGAGAAGCTAACCAACAAACCAGCGCAAAAAAGTAAGAACCGGCTTGATGGGAGACGAGGCTTAGTCAAGACAGACCGTCCTTTCGGCACTCGCTGAAGAAATTATGAGACCCTCGGTAACAGGGCAAGTGTCAGCTGAAGGGGTTACAAGCTTTGCAAGCTTTTAATCCAAACCCGCAAAAAGTGCAAGCGGATTTGCTCTGTGCTCTGTGGTGAGCAAAGTTAACAAGATTCACCACAGAGTCACAGACCGGGTCCCCTTTTTGCCGTTAGCCTCAGGTGAGCGGACACCTATTCAACTTCAACCGTATAAACGATCGTTTTCTTCCCTCCCGCTGGAACCTGTACCTTAAACTGCACGGTGTTGGCTCCCAATTGCTCACTCGGGATGTCGCTTTCTACAACTTTCCATTGATTGTCGTCGTAGCGTTCAATACCTTCCCGTACGAACGCTTCTACCAGTTGTTTGCCGCGATTTATTAATTCGACTTCAACTCTAGTTACCAGTTTGTCATGGCTGTTGCCTTGCATGTCTTTGTAATTCACTACCCGGCGTTCAAGGACTCGACGCGTGCCGAAGAGCGTTGCAGAGCGGCCTTGAGTAACACTAAATTCAGCGTTTTGCGGAGTAAACGGGATGCGATCCTGTCCTACTATCTGGGAAAGATTTCCGGTGCGCTGGTAAATCGTAATTAGACCCGCTGCCATCGGTGATGTGGACGCGTTCTTGGCGACCAGCCGGACCTCCAGTCCACGTGGCAGAAGATTAAACCCACCGCGTCCGAGTGTTTGTGCATCGTGAGCGTTTTCAAAGACGTTGCGTTGGACGATCACCAATCGCGCGCGCTGGAAGATCGGGAACCGATTAATCAACGCGTTGGCATTGAGATTGATATTCTTGCCGAGGGTGAAACGATTAAACGCACTCAAGCTGCTTACTTCGGCAAATGAAGCTCCGCTGGACTCGTTCGTCCCATCATAACTGCCGGATACGTTGACAGTGGCTTGCACGGCGTAGTCGCCGCGATACCCGCTTGATGCGCCGTCGGGTATCAATGCGATCTCGCCGGCAACCAGATCGACTGCGCTGGCGGCAAGATCGACCCCCGTATTGTTGTAAACAGAAACCCACGAATCCAGTGTGGCTGCCGTAGGTGCTTCCCCTTTCGGCGTGGGATCGAGCACCAGTGAATAGTCGCTTTGCCAGGAAATATTCGGAGCCAGGTAATCAACCAGTATCCGCTTGCGTGCCACAGGGCCGCGGTTTTGGATTACTAAGTGGAGCACGGGCGATTTTTCGTTGTTGACCTGTGGTCCATCATAAGTGACATTCTGGCGTACAACCTCTGCATCTTCCGCGATCACACGGACAGTGCGAATGTTTGCTCGCGGCATCAGGCTGCGCCAAATTATTGTGTTGTAGCCCGGCTGCAACTCAAAGGTGCGCTCTTCGAGAAATTCGGCAATACCGGCGTTGTAGATCGTCAGGTTGGAAATCATCTGCTCGCTGGATTGAGCCTGGGCGAAAGAAGGCCAGACGACGCTACCAGCCAACAGTACAAGCAAAAGTTTTCGTCTCAACATTGGATTTGTCCTTGTCGTTTAGAGAGGGGTTCTGGAAGCCTTTGATTGTAAAGAGTCACTTCCAGAAAAAGTGGGGGAGTATCTTTATTGCTGGAACTAGGAGACCCAAACACCTTCATTGAGTTGCTCATAGACAGTTCAGGTTTCGGTTGAGATCCTCGCTCAATGAGAACCTCACATGCTGTTCCTGTTCCCAACTTGGAACTGACTTATCAGGTCTGTATCATTGAACTTGAATACGATGTTAACTGTACTCAAGGATTCTTATAACCGTCCAATCCGCGACTTGCGTGTGTCGCTGACCGATCGCTGCAATTTTCGCTGCTTCTACTGCCTGCCCCATGGCGAGCCGCCGATTGCCCCGAAAGAGCAGATGCTCTCTTACGAAGAAATTGAATACGTGTGCGACATCTTTGTCTCGCTTGGCATCGAAAAGATTCGCCTTACCGGTGGCGAGCCGATGATGCGGCGCGACATCGAGACAATCATTCAAAAACTGGCGCAATTGAAGCCGAAGGGTCTGCAGGATCTTGCTCTAACTACGAATGGATATTTTCTTCCCGACCGCGCCCAGGCTTTGAAGGACGCCGGACTCGATCGCATTACGATCAGCGTGGACAGTTTGAAACGCGACGTCTTCAAACAGATGACTGGAGTGGATGTACTGGATCGAGTACTAGAGGGAATCGCCGCCGCAAAACAGTCTGGTCTCAACCCAATCAAAATCAACGCCGTGATCGTGCGCGGTCACAACGAAGACGAAGTAGCCGACTTCGCGGCCTTCGCACGCGAGCACGACGTGAAGATGCGGTTTATCGAATTCATGCCGTTGGATTCCGGTCACGAGTGGTCGCGCGACGATGTGGTATCAGGCAGAGAGATTCGCGAGCGCATCAATGAAAAGTTTCCCCTGGTTGCGAGCGACATTGACCGCGGGTCGGAGACTTCTTCGCGCTACCGCTTTGCAGACGGAGCCCCGGGTGAGATCGGGATTATCGCTCCCGTAACCGAACCATTCTGCGGCGCGTGCTCTCGCATCCGTCTCACCGCTGACGGCCAAATTCGCACCTGCCTGTTTTCAACCGTCGAACACTCGCTGCGCGACGTCGTTCGCAATGGCGCCACGCGTGCCGAGATCATTGAATTCATCGAATCGGTCGTGTTGAAGAAAGAACCACGCCACTTCATCAACGATCCCAGTTTCGTGGCGCCTTCGCGCTCAATGAGCTTTATCGGTGGATAGCTGCTTTGGCTCAATGTCATGGGCCATGCACGGCTGTGCCGCCGGATGTGAGGCGGTGGCTGTGCCCCGCCGTAGATATTCTTTTACCTTGTTGGGCTATGCCCTTGGTGGTTTTTGATCCAATAAGTCCGAGGGCTAAGCCCAGACCGGGGCATAGCCCGAGAATAAATCTGGCAGCTGTCGGCGGGGCGTAGCCACCGCCTCACATCCGGCGGCAAAGCCGAAATCACCCGTACGTGCGACTTTGAAGGGCAACTCCGCGGCTGACGTTTAGTTTGGTTAACTCGATCCCGCCGCCTGCGCGCTCCCGGCCTGTATGGCCTTGATCTCGTCGAGCAATACTTGCTCGTGTCCTTCCGGATTCACTTTCTCGTAAGTCTTTCTGAGAGTTCCTTCCGGATCGATGACAAAGGAGGTGCGGTTCCAGTACATGGTGCCTTTGTAATCGCTCTGCCCAACTCCTGCCGCAGTCAATAGTTCGTGATTTGGATCGGCAAGCAAGTCGATAGTAAAAGCAAACTTGTTGCAAAAGTCTTTGTGCGAAGCGACGTCATCCGCGCTCACACCAACAACTGCGATGCCTGCATCGTCAAACTCCTGCTTCGATGCGGTGAACGATTTTCCCTGGATCGTGCAACCCGGTGTGTCGTCCTTTGGATAGACATAGAGCACCAGCCACTTGCCGGCGAAGTCATCCAACTTCACATCCTTGCCATCCTGGTTCTGCAAAGTGAATTCGGGAAAACGTTTTCCAACTTCTGCTGCCATTTGATTGTCCTTTCGTCGGTCTGTCGCTTACATATTTATCTTTTCCTCAAACGTCTCGGTGTCCTGGGTTTCACGGGCGGTTTCTTTGGTCCCTCCACCACCTCGGTTGATGGCGGGGGCGGTGGCGGCATCGCCGACCTGGTGTAACGCGGCAACAAATCGTCTCGCATTGCGAGCTCATAAACCGCGGTAGCCACGACAAAGGCCGCCCTTTTCACATCGTCTTCAAGTATGCGCTCGTAAGTATCCAGGTTTGTGTGCCAGGTGTGCGAGCCGTATTCGATGGGGTCCTGACCCAGTCCGATTCCGGGAAGTCCGGCCTGATTGAACGAGGTATGGTCGCTGCCGCCAAGGTTGCGACTGCGAGAGGTAATCGCGCCGAATACGCCATCATCTTTAAAGGGTTTCAGTATT
>JALZOO010000506.1 GCA_030913905.1 Acidobacteriota bacterium | reverse complement strand
CAGCTTGACGCCCGAAGTAGACAACCACTTCCGAGCCAACGCGACGTTGTCCGTTTTGGGCGACAGCTCAATGCTGCGGTTTTTTGTTAAATATTTTTTCGCGAACGACTCAAGTTTTCCGCGCCGGTTCAAGAGCGGAAGTTCATGGACTGCCTTGCCGGTGTCGTCGACCAGTAAATCAAACACAATGAACTGCGCAGGAGTCTCGCGAGACAACTTCGCTACGCGACTTGCTGCAGGATGGATCCTCTGCAATAGATCGTCGAACGACAGTCCGCCCTTCACCGGTATGACCAACTCTCCGTCAAGAACGAACTTCGCCGGCTTGAGTTTCAAAAGCTCTTCGACAATCTCCGGAAAATATCGTCCGAGCGTCTGGCCAGACTTCGATTGGAGTTCGATGTTCTTGCCGTCACGAAAAGCCAGACATCGAAAGCCGTCCCACTTCGGCTCATACTCCCAGTCTTTGCCGGCAGGTATTTCGCTCACGAGCAACGCTTCCATCGGCGCGAAAGGTGGTTTGATTGGTAGTGACATACGACAAAGATAACAAGTGACCACACGAGAGCAAACAGTTAACAGCAAACAGCAGACAGCGCCGAAGGCGCGCAAGTTAGTAGCCCCGGGCGTCAGCCCGGGGATCAACGGGAGACTGGCAATCGGAGCCCCGTGAGGGGCGACACAGGTTTCAGTTAGTGGGGATTCTGTCGCCCGCTTCACGGGCTCTGATTTTGTTTGTGATTACTGGTCCCCGGGCTGACGCCCGGGGCTACTAACTTGCGCGCCTTCGGCGCTAGGCATCGCTCTTGCTATCTATCCTTCCGGAACTTTTTATCTTCTAACCAACCCAAAAAGGTGATGTAAATCAGACACGGACGTCGGGATTTGTACCGTATAACTACATCTCACCGCGTATCGCTAGTAGGTAGCTATGACCAAACCAATTCCAAAACAAAATGGAGAATCCCACGAACACCGCGAGCACACGGTGTCCGTTTGGATGGACACCGGCGAGTTGCCCCTCGAGTCACCGCTTACGGAGAGGATAACTGCGGATGTTTGCATTGTCGGCGCAGGCATAGCAGGCATGTCTACTGCTTATCTGCTGGCGCGCGAAGGAAAGTCGGTCGTCGTATTAGACGATGGCCCGATCGGTGGCGGGATGACTCAACGAACGACCGCGCACTTGGTTAATGCTCTCGACGATCGTTTTTTCGAGCTCGAACGACTGCACGGCGAAGAAGGGGCACGACTTGCCGCGGAGAGTCATACAGCGGCCATCAACGCGATTGAAGTAATCGTGGCACAGGAAGCCATCCAGTGTGAATTTGAAAGACTTGATGGCTATTTGTTTGTTCCGCCGCGCGACTCCAAAAAAATCCTCGATGATGAATTGGCGGCCGTTCACCGAGCGGGCTTAAACGAGATCGAGAAGGTGGACCGAGTGCCGTGGGATTCTTACGACACTGGCCCTGCGCTCCGCTTTCCGCGGCAGGCCCAGTTCCATCCGCTGAAATACCTGGCCGGACTAGCGAAGGCCATCAAGGAAAAGGGCGGCCGAATCTACACGCAAACTCATGCGAAAGAGATCGAAGGTGGCAAGAAAGCCCGCGTCGAAGCTGTCGGGGGCGGCGTGGTAACCGCGGATGCCGTTGTCGTCGCCACCAACACACCTGTCAACGACTTGATTGCAATTCACACCAAACAAGCTCCGTATCAAACTTACGTCATCGGTGCACGCATTCCTCGTGGCTCCGTGACGCGCGCGCTTTACTGGGACACGCCCGATCCGTATCACTACATTCGCATCGAGTCAGTAGGAAAAGGTGCTGATGCCCACGATGTTCTTATCGTTGGCGGCGAGGACCACAAGACAGGTCAAAAAGATGATGCCGGTAAAAGGTTCGCGGCGCTCGAACGTTGGACTCGACGGCGTTTTCCGATGGTCGAGAGCATTGAGTATCGCTGGTCAGGCGAAGTGATGGAGCCTGTTGACGGTCTGGCTTTCATTGGCCGTAATCCAATGGATAGCGACAATGTATTCATAGCAACAGGAGATTCGGGAAATGGCATGACGCACGGGACTATTGCCGGAATGTTGCTGACCGACCTAATTCTGGGACGTAAAAACGATTGGGAGTCGCTTTACGATCCCTCGCGCATCACGTTGCGCGCACTGCCGGAGTTTGCAAAAGAAAACTTAAACGTGGCGGTTCAGTACACGGATCTGATCGTGGCGGGTGATGTCGAGTCGACGGATGACATCAAACCGAATTCGGGAGCCGTTATCTCGAGAGGGTTATCGAAAGTGGCGGTTTACCGAGATGGCGACGGTGTGATTCATGAACGATCAGCCGTTTGCCGGCACCTGGGATGTGTCGTTAACTGGAACTCACTCGAAATAAGTTGGGACTGCCCCTGTCATGGCTCGCGTTACGATGCGCTGGGCCACGTGATTCAGGGCCCGGCGAACAGCGATTTGGCGGAAGTGGATGACTAAGCAAACAGCAATCAGCAATCAGCAATCAGTAAACAGCAGATAGCAGGAAGCAAAAAGATGGGTTGTCAGTGGCAGTTGTTAGTCGTCATTAGTCAGTTGTTGAGGTCGGTGAATCCGGCTGTTTGCCGTTTGCTGATTGCTGATTGCTGATTACTGATTGCTGATTGCTGATTGCTTTTAAAAAAATGATAAAACTCTCGCGAACCGTTTAGCGGCCGGACTTGTCCGGCCTTCGGCGAGATAACGAGGCACAAGTGCCTCTTCTAAACCATCCTGTTACTGTTTTCTGTTTTCTGCTTTCTGCCTTCTGCTCACCGCTCACTGCTCACTGCTTACTGCTCACTAACCTACGCCGCCGCCATGTCTGCTTCGCTGATGTCAAAATTGGCGGAAACTTTTTGCACGTCGTCGTGATCCTCTAGCGCCTCCATCAACTTCAACATCTGTTTCGCTTCCGTGCCTTCGAGCTTTTTGTACTCCTTCGGCACCATCTCAACTTCAGCGACCTGTGGTTCTACGCCCGCTTTCTTCACCGCCTCAAGAACGCTGTCGAAGTCGCTGGGCGCGGTAATGATTTCGAAGTTGTCTTCGTCGTCACGTAAATCTTCGGCGCCCGCGTCAGTCACAACTTCAAACAATTCGTCTTCGGCCTTCGCAGCTTTGGCGACGGCGATATAACCCTTCTTCTCAAACATCCAGGCCACGGCGCCTGCAGCCGCCAGGTTGCCGCCGTTCTTCGAAAAGATGTGGCGAATTTCCGCGACGGTTCGGTTCCGATTGTCGGTCACTGACTCAATCAACAGTGCGACACC
>JALZOO010000455.1 GCA_030913905.1 Acidobacteriota bacterium | reverse complement strand
GTGCTTCGTTCTTTGTCCATCGTGCTTTGCGGATTTGAACTTTGCGAGAGCCAGGTCAAAGAACAAAGTACCAAGGACAAAGTACAAAGAATGAAGCACGAATTGATTTGAAGTTTGCCTATGGTCCTTCGCGTGGTATCCTACGGCTTCCCCCTCCAACACGCCCCTTCAACAAACCGAGCCACTGGCTCAAGTTCCGCGGAGACCTTTATGAAAATCAACTGGAAATTATTGCTGCCTCTTGTTGTCGTGGTTGGTTTGGTGGTATCGAGCGCCTGTCAGCGAGCCGATAACTCCAACACGAATCTGGCGGCGAACGCCAACACCTCGCCGGCCAACGTGAACGCTAATCTCGCGACGGCGCCGGTCTCAGTGATCGCCGCGCGGGAGCCTGAAAAATATCGAGCCATTCTGGTCTTTAGCGCGGAAACCGACACCGGACAAAAGACTGTCGGTATTCCAACCTTGTCTGCTGAAGTTGCGCGCAACGGCAGCGATCGGCGCGTGGCTTTCAAGCTACCTGATGGTTCGGACCTGATCTATCTCGAGCAGGGAGACAAGCACATCGTGATTGTTCCCGGCCGAAAGCAGTATGCGGAACTCACTCCTGAGGCGACGGGCTTCCAGTTGCAAAAACTGATGACACCGGGCCAACTGGTCGCATATCTCGAAAAACTAAAAGGCGTGGAACGAGTTGGAGAGGAAACGATGAACGGCCGCACTGCCGAAAAATATCGTTACGCCACCACGACAAACACGTCGACGTCCGCGGGCCAGGTCAATACTGAAGCATTCGTTTTCGTCGATAAGGAAACCGGATTGCCTCTAAGGTCTGAGTTGTACACGGAAGCTACTGGAAATGTTCAGGGAGTGAAGGGTGCGAAGATAGTTGCGGAAATGCGGGACGTTAGTACAACAGTCGACGACTCGCTGTTCCAGGTGCCCGCCGGACTCAACAAGGTTCCACCCGAGCAAGTGCGAGCCCAGATTGATTCAATAACAAACACGGTAGCGGCAGTCATAAAAGCGCTGCTTAGTAACATGACTCCGCCGGCTTCCACTGGTGCGTCTCCGGCCGCGCCGTCATCTCCGGCAATCTCACCATCACCCAGGGCCACGTATTAAATCGATGAGATACATTCTTATTCTTCTTCTGGGACTTGTTATTGGCGGGGCGGCTGCGATCTTCCTGCTTGGCGTTCCGCGCGCGAAAGCGCTTCCCGGCACGCGTCTTCAAGGTCCGCCGCCCGGCGGCAATCCACCGAGCACAGTTGTCGTTTCGTTGAGTGATGGCTTTCTGGACGAAGTGCTGGGCACGGTTTTTCGCGACCTGGGTCCGCCCACATTCCAGCTGTCCTCCAATGGGTCTCAACCTGCGACCATAGAGAACGCAGCTTTCCAGGGAGGTTGCAATAACAGCATCACGCTGGCGCCCGAAGGCAGCAATGTCAAAACGGACGTTCAGTTTACCGGCGGCAAGATTACAGCGCCGTTGGTTTTCAGCGGCAATTACGCACTGCTGGGAAACTGCATGCAGTTCAAAGGATGGGCCGAGACAAGTGTGCAACTGTCCTTCGATCAAGCGGCACAGACGGTTTATGGACGCGTTAACGTTGACGGCGTCAACCTCGAAGGCGTCAATCCTATGGCAAACAATTTCGTCACGGTGTTTGTTCGTAACGCGATTGATCAGCGCATTAACCCCCTCGAGCTGTTACGACCTTCGCAGCTGCAGTTGATGATTCCGGTGAAGGGAAGCAACGGTTCAGTAAAGGCCCGTGTAAGAGATGTGCGTTGGGAAGTGCAGGATGGAGCGTTGCGTCTGCACATCACCTACGATTTCAGCGGCGAAAAAGAAGGACAAAGCGGCTGATCTTGTAACGCAAACTGTTAGTTTGCGTCGTCGCTGGAATCACAATGCCGAGGTAAGAACGCAAACTAACAGTTTGCATTACAAAAAAATAACCACCCGGATTTCGAGTGAAGTCCGGGCGGTATTGTTTTTGCCGAGTGAGGAAACGACTCTATGCTTCCGCCTGCTTCGCAGGCTGCTTATCAACCTTCGCGCCTTCGGCGAGTATGCGTTGACGCGCGAAGTGGTCCACGACCTCGTGCGCAGTCTTCTTTCCAACGAATGGTGTTAACTCCGACTCGGTGGCCTCGGCGATTCGATGAATGGAACCAAAGTGTCTCAACAAACGTCCCTTACGCTTCTCGCCTACACCCGGAATCGCTGACAACTCGGAAGTGAAGTCGCGCAACTCGCGTCGCTTGCGGTGATAGCTCAACGCAAACCGGTGCGTTTCGTCGCGGATCATTTGCAGCAGACGAAGAATCAGCGAATGAGGATCCAGGTAGACTGGTTCATGCTCGCGACCTTTTAACAGCAGATAAGAAACCTGATTGTGCCGCGCGGGAGGTTTTACCACGCCCACCATCGGTATCGCTTCCAGATCCAGTTCGCGCATTGCGTCGGCGGCGGCAGCGAGCTGGCCTTTACCACCGTCGATCATGATCAGGTCCGGCAGCGGTTTGTTTTCACTTAGCAGTCTGCGATAACGGCGCAACACGGCTTCCCGCATCGAGGCAGTATCGTTCGCACCTTCCACTGACTTGATACGAAACTTGCGATACTCCGAACGATTCATCTTGCCGTTGTCGGATACGACCATTCCCGCCACGTTCTCTGCGCCTTGAATGTGTGAGATATCAAACGACTCAATCCGCGCCGGGAATCGCGGCAGCTCCAGCGTCTCCTGCAACTCCTCCAGCACACGTTTCATGTCCGGCTTCAACACGCGGAAGCGTTGTTCAAAAGCAAGCTTCGCATTTTTCTCGCCCAGGTCAATCAGATCGCGTTTCTCGCCACGCTGCGTGTAATGGATCCTGACGCGGCGCCCTTTGCGAACCGACAGGGCCTTCTCCAGCAGTTCGCGATCCTCGAAGTCAACCGGCACATGAATCTCTTTCGGGACGTAATCGCTGGAGTAGTACTGAGCCAGCACATCGCTCAGAAACGACGCCGGATCGAAATCATCTTCCGGCAGGTCTTCCCAGAAAAATTCGCGCCGCCCAACGATATGGCCCTCGCGCATCGTGAAGAGTTGCAGCGCCAGCAAACGGCCTTCCCGGTAATAAGCGAAGATATCAACGTCGCGCTCCGGCGAGGTCGCCATCTTTTGCTGCTCTGAAAGTTTGACAACCGTCTTCCGCAGATCGCGATACTTCGCGGCCATCTCGTAACGCGTCTCTTCCGATGCCTGCTCCATGCGACCTTTCAGCGTGTCTGCCAGTTCCTTGTTCCGGCCCTCGAGCAACAGGCGCACGTCTTTCACCGCTTCCTGATATTGTTCCGGAGTGCAGAGTCCCTTGACGCACGGACCGAGGCAGCGTTTGATGTGATACTCGAGACACGGACGTGGCGCTTTGCCGTCGATTTCGATGTCGCAGGTGCGCAATTGAAACGTCCTGTTAATTACGTCGATGGTTTTGCGTGCCAGGCTCGCAGGCAGAAAGGGCCCGAAGTAGAGCGCGCCGTCTTTTTGGATCCGCCTGGTGATGACTGCTTTCGGAAACGGCTCATTGATTGTCAGTTTGAGATGCGGGTAAGACTTGTCGTCTTTGAGATTGACGTTGTAGCGAGGCTTGTGTTTCTTCGTGAGGGTTGCTTCAAGTATCAAGGCCTCTACTTCGTTGTCGGTGACGATGACCTCGACGTCAGCGATTTGCCTGACCAGCGCGTCGGTCTTGCGATCGAAAGGGCGCGCCTGAAAATATGAACGCACACGGCTGCGCAGACGCTTGGCCTTGCCGATATAGATGATTTTGCCGGCGCTGTCCTTGTAGAGGTAAACGCCGGCAGAAACTGGAATTTCCTTAAGTTTTTCGTCTAAAGTCACTGCTTAGTACAATCGCGAATCAGTAATTACAGTTACATTCTATCGCACCGATTCATTGAAAACCACGAATAGTCCCAGGGTTTGGATGCTCAAGTCGAGAGATGATCTCGTGGTCGGGAAGGGGGCATGCCCCCGCTCTTTGTCTCGGTGGGGACCCAACATACTAAAGCGCCAACGGCGCGCAATGTAATAGCCTGGGCCAACGGCCCAGGAAAACAGGTGGAAGGAAACATGTGAAGCGCTGAAGGCGCGAGATGTTGTTGGCATTCTTAGTAACTTAGGTGCAACTACTACAAACCAATCGTCATATGCCGCGCCTTCAGCGCTATATGTTTTGGCGTCGCATTCGGACCTGGGCCGTTGGCCCAGGCTATTACATTGCGCGCCGTTGGCGCTGAGGAGTACCCGCTCGCGGTTTTGCATAACGCTCATCATGAACTTCCCTTTCAATCTCCCTGACAACAAACCTTTCGACGCTGTTGGCTTCGGACTCAACGCGGTCGATCACCTGATCGTAGTGCCTGAATACCCTGCGTTCGACACGAAGATCCGACTGCTAGAACACAGGCAGGCGGCCGGCGGGCAAACTGCAACTGCGATGGTGACTCTTCAGCGGCTCGGATTACGAACCGCATACGCCGGACGGTTTGGTTCGGATGCCGAAGGAAGATTTGGTCTCGACGCAGTTCGACAGGAAGACGTCGATCTTGAGTTTGCGGAGGTGATCGAGGGCGCGCGCAATCAGATCGCTTTTATCATCGTTGATGCGCGCAACGGCGAACGAACCATCATCTGGGACAGAGACGATCGCTTGTCTTACAGCGCTGAGGAGGCGCCAGTGGAATTAGCGGTTCGCGGCCGGGTGTTGCATCTCGATGCGCATGATCCGCCTGCGTGCACACGAATGGCCGAAGCCGCACGCGCCGCCGGCACTCTCGTTTCGGCAGACATCGACAATATTTACGACGGACTGCCGCAGCTTCTGCCGCTCATTGATATCCTGATTACCTCGCGGGAGTTTCCGCATCGCTTGACGGGCATCGCCGATGAACGCGCCTCGCTCGTTGAACTAAAAGCTCGTTACGGATGCCCAATTGTTGGCCTAACGAAAGGCGCGGA
>JALZOO010000302.1 GCA_030913905.1 Acidobacteriota bacterium | reverse complement strand
GACGAAGCCTGGCCGCGAGTTGAGAATGCAGATGAGTTGCACGATGCGCTGGTTGAGCTGGGGTTTGTCACTGCTGAGGAGGGCTCGGATTGGCAGGCGTTTCTTGCCGAGTTACAGAATGACCGGCGCGCTGCCGTGCTCACAATTAATAGTTTAGAGGCGGGCATTGCCCGCCAGCTTTGGATCGCCGCCGAGAGACTGCCTCAAATCCAGGTTGTCTATCCAACCGCCTCGCTCGAACCATCAATCGTGGCGCCCTCAAGTCTGGGCGACAAGGTTTGGTCCTCCGATGACGCGCTGGTCGAGATTCTTCGTGGCAGGCTGGAAGGACTTGGCCCGGTCACGATTGAAAGTCTGGCAAGTTCCTCCGGCCTGACCGGTCCGGAAATCGAATCAGGATTGTTGAAACTCGAGGCGGAAGGGTTTGTCATTCGAGGCAAGTTCACGCCGGGAATAACGGACACCGAATGGTCAGCCCGGCGGTTGCTGGCACGCATTCACAGCTACACACTCAATCGCCTGCGACAGGAAATCGAGCCAGTCGCCACGGCCGACTTTCTGCGTTACCTGCTCGCCTGGCAAAAGGTTGCGCCCGAGCATCAGATGGAAGGACCGGAAAGTGTGGGCGCGATCATCGAGCAACTCGAGGGCTTTGAAGCGCCCGCCGCGGCATGGGAAGGAGAACTGCTGCCAGGTCGTCTTGCTGAATACGATCCTGCCTGGCTGGACGCACTGTGTCTTTCCGGTGAAGTCGTTTGGGCCCGTTTGACTCCACCTGCGCGCTCGGCGAATTCTGAGAACGGTGTTGAGAAAGCACGCGGCGCAGCTCCGGTTCGCAACACACCGATTGCTTTATTGCGTCGCAAGAATTTTGCTATTTGGAGTTCGGTGTTCCCGCAGCCAACGGCAAACGATCTCGAGTTCTCCACTACTACGCGTGCTGTCTACGATTACCTGGCAACGCGCGGCGCCTCCTTCTTCACCGACATTGTGGAAGGTACAAAACTGCTTCGCAGTCAGGTGGAGGAATCGTTGGGTGAACTGGTTGCGAATGGTTTGGTCATTTCCGACAGCTTCGCCGGACTGCGCGCGCTCCTGACACCGTCAAGCCGTAAGACTCACGCGTCTGCGCGACGCAAGCATCGGCAACCGGTCTACGAAATGTCGAGCGCCGGCCGTTGGTCACTTTTGCAGCGGAATACTGGGAACGCGGGCGCCTCGCCCGCACTGGAAAGCGGCACAGCCGCAGCCGAAGCCGCTGAAGAAATTGCTCGCGTGCTGCTCAAACGTTACGGCGTAGTTTTCAAACGCCTGCTCGAACGCGAAGGAATCGCCTTGCCGTGGCGTGTACTGCTGCGTATTTATCATCGATTGGAAGCGCGCGGTGAGATTCGCGGAGGACGGTTTGTCGCAGGCATTTCCGGAGAGCAGTTTGCGCTACCGGAAGCGGTAGGTATGTTGCGAGCAATGCGTCGCGCCCGCAACGCGTCGGAACAAGTACTTAGAGGCGGGCATGGGCAGCCGATCGGTGAAAGTGTGTTTCCTTCAGGACCGAGTGGCGACTCAGTCGCAGCTCAGGAGAACATGGTCTCTATCAGCGCAGCCGATCCGCTTAACCTTGTCGGCATCATTACTCCGGGCGGGCGCGTCACTGCGTTCACGTCAAACCGCATTCTTTATTTCAATGGAGAACCCGCGGCAGTGTTGGAATCCGGCGAAACCAAATTCCTGATAGAGCTGAGCCGCTCATTGGAATGGAAAGCCAAAGCAGCACTAATGCGAAAAGCTACACGGCCACCGCTTCGTTCCTATCTTCGCCGACCCGCGTGAGCGAGAAATTCTCAACACTACAGAACGAAGATCTCATTAGCACCAGGCTTCAGCCAGGTGGTGATCGAGATCGTTATTTCCTCAAGACCGTTTCAACGGTTTGTAGTTGAAAGCCTAATCACCGCACTAAAGTGCGGTGCTAATGAGATATGCAGAGTAGGCTAAGCGAACGGCCTGAATTTAGCTCGCGGATAGGAAAGTTAGACGGGACTAAGCATGACTATCTCCGCACGTTCCCGTGCATTATCCAGGAATGCGTCCGTGTCGGATTCAATCTTTGCCTCGGTGAGCGTGCGTTCAATCTCTGCTCGCGCTTCTTCCAGCGTGGGAACAATCTGCCCTGGCGTGCGGCTGCGCAGTCGCGGTACATAAACGTCGCGATAGTAGTCGGCTATTTCGTTTGATGTAATGACAACAAAGTTGCGGAAACGAAAGTCTAGATACTTCTCAATCTTCACTCGATGATCGAGTAACTCGTCCAGTTTCTCGCTGGTTAAGCCCACTCGTTGGAGGCGCTGTTGAAACTCAGAGGGCGAGGCAAACGCCTTCACCAGTTCATCGCGCGCGGTTTTTATCTCTTCTGCCGTGGGCGCAATCGACGGAAGCTTTTCCGCCTCCTGAAGAATCAGTCTCTGATCGATAATCAAACCCAACGCGCGATTGAGATCGGTTGAAGTTGGGTTGGCCAACGAAGTATCGGGTTGCAGCGCTAACTGCCATACCAAATCGGAATAGGTTATCAAGCAGATTTGACGGCAATCGGGTATGAGACCGGCATTCACGGTCGCAACCATTTTGTCTACCACCTGCTGCGCACGCGCAGCAGGAGTGAGCAGTGAGCAGTGAGCAGTGAGCAGCAGGATGGCAGTGAGCAGTGTGCAGTGTCCAGTGTGCAGACGAAACGCAGTGAGCGGTGAGCGGTAAGCAGTGAGCAGCAGCAAGGCCCGAAGTACCTTCCGCAAACTGCCCACTGCCC
>JALZOO010000431.1 GCA_030913905.1 Acidobacteriota bacterium | reverse complement strand
GTTATAGACGATAACGCCCGTTACCTTTACTGGTTCGCCCATGAACAACGTAGGAGTAAACCTTGCTTGCAGAGCAGCGTTGATCGAAGCCTGCAGGAGCAGCGGGTGGCCCGAGACAGCCTTGGCGTCGCTTACCATTCCCGACTCGTCTATCGTGATCTGCACTACCACGTTACCGCCGGCTTTCGCTTCCCGTGCTTCGGCGGGATACTCAGGCTTCGGCAGCGTAATGGCTTTGCCATTGAGTACGCCCCCGGAAATGGGGCGTCGTTTCCTGGGCTGAGCTCCAGCTGACTCGTTTTCTTCGACCTTGGGTTCTGCGGGTTGGTTCGCGGCAGCTTCTGCATTGGCGGCTTCAGGTGAAGATTGGGGTGGAGCTTGTGGAGCAGTCGTAGGCTCACCAGTCGGCGCGGTAGTCGCCGCTTGCGCCGCCACGGTTGGCGGAGGCTCGGGCAATCTCTCCGGCAGCACGAATGAACTCAGGAATTGATTCTGAACGTCCTCGTCTTTTTTGGTATTCAGGTAAACGACCGCGTAAAAGCGTTTCCTTGTGGCAAAAGCATGAACCGATCCGGCGAGGTCGCCGATAGTCATGCGATATTCGCGACCAGCATTGCCTTGCAACTTTTTCTCACCCACGAGAGTGAGTCTTGCCGGGGTAGCCTTGCGGATTCTCGGGGCAAGCACTTGCTTGAAAGCATCAACGTAAGAGTTCACCCGTTGCATTTCTGAATACAGCGCAGGGTTCGACTTAATGCCGCTCAACGAGACAACCGCGAACACTGGACCGTTCGGCGTCTGGGAAAGATAGACTCGCCTGTTGATTTCCATCTTGTGGTAAGGCTCGCTGCCCGATTCAAGAGTCGAGCCTTTGGGAATCAGCACGGTGAATTCTTCGCCCACGGGCTTCAGCGTTTCCCATTCCGGCGCTGACTGGCCAGACGCGGATATACCTAGCCCGAAGAGAGCCAACACAAGCGCCGATATTGAAACGTTAAAGCGCAACGATCTCATGTCTTTGCTCCTGTGTAATTAATAGGACCTTTTTTATGAACCTCTCCAGAACGGTAAAGAGGACGTTTAATAAACTATACCGCAGACCTTTTTATCGCTAAAGCTGCCCCACCATCTCCGCCGGATTCCAGTAAGCATGGAGAGTCTGTATTTTCCCCGCCTCATTAATGTCGAAGACATCAATGCCTTCGAATTTCACTTCGCGCCCCTGCTTACTTATCCCTCGGCCAGTCCACTTCACCGCGGCCCCGTTGCCGGCGATGAACACTTCGTCTTCAGTCAGTCCGACCTCCTTGAAGGCCGCGGTAATAGTTTGGAAAAACTCCGCCAGTTTCTCATGACCTTTTGTCGGCGGCGCGCCCACCGGATCATATGTAATCGCGTCGGCGGCGAATGTATCGACCCAGGCCTTCTCGTCCATTGCGCGAAGGGCCGCGAAATATGCTCTAACTGCGTTCGACACAACTTCAGGCGCCATTTACGCTTTTCTCCTTTCTCGTTCTGCCTGCACCAAAAGCCGGCGCAGTATTTTGCCGGACGGCGACTTTGGAATCTTATCTGTGAATTCCACTTCGCGAATCTTCTTATACGGCGCGACTCGCGCAGCTACAAAATCCATTAGCTCTTCCGCGGTGGCCTCTCCTTTTAATACAACGTAGGCCTTAGGAATTTCTCCGGCTTCATCATCAGGGAGGGGGATCACCGCCGCATCCGCAACGTTAGGATGCGTAAGCAGCAACGCCTCCAGCTCGGCCGGCGGAACCTGAAAGCCCTTGTATTTAATCAGCTCCTTGGCGCGGTCGACGATGTAGAAATGTCCATCCTCATCCGCGTAGCCAATGTCGCCGGTGTGGAGCCATTGTTCGGCGTCAATGGTTGCGGCTGTTGCCTCCAGCCGATTGAGGTAGCCTTTCATTATCTGGGGACCGCGCACGCATACCTCACCTTCCTGGTTTGGGCCAAGCGGCTTTCCCGTTTCCAGGTCGATAATCTTGCACTCTGTATTTGGAGCAGGCACTCCTACAGAGCCAAACTTCACTTTGTCGCGTTCCGGAGGAGAAGAATGTGTCACAGGACTCGTCTCAGTCATTCCGTATCCCTGGCGGATGTCGCAGCCGAGCCGGTCCATGCAAGCGCGCG
>JALZOO010000429.1 GCA_030913905.1 Acidobacteriota bacterium | reverse complement strand
CGGTCAGAGGATCATATGCGACTACAGCTTCAGTGCCGCTGGTGATGAGCTCCGCACGTTTGGAAGTGTTCACGAGTAG
Source organism: Acidobacteriota bacterium (assembly GCA_030913905.1). GTDB lineage: Bacteria > Acidobacteriota > Blastocatellia > Pyrinomonadales > Pyrinomonadaceae > PSRF01. The sequence goes on along the minus strand of JALZOO010000429.1, from coordinate 3,212 downwards.
CGGAGTAGCCCAGCTTACCTGAACTTTGCGCGGCGTTTTCCAAACCTGTTTTCCCGTTTTCTTATCCAAAGCCACGATGAACGACGCTTCGCCATTCTCTTCGTCACACTGCATGATCACCAGGTTCTCGTGGAGTATCGGCGACGTGCCCGTTCCCATTCCCACTGTGCCCAGCTTCCCCAGGTCTGCTTTCCAGGCGAGCTTCCCCTTCATGTCGTACGCGAATAAACCTTCGGTCCCGAAGAAAGCATAGACGAGTTTGCCGTCAGTAGCCGGGGTCGACGCGGCATAAGAACTCTTTCGATGGCGGTTATCGTATGGCGTGCCCTCAAAGGCTGTTCGCTCCCAAACAATCTTCCCGGTTTCACTGTCGAGACAAATGACTTTAAACGTATGTTTGCGATCTGCACCGACACTGTCGGGATGCAGAAATTCCTGGTCGCCGTTCATATGCTTTACAGCTTTGGCTCCAGGAGCCACCGGACCCTCAATCGCAGTAGTCAGGAACACTCTCTTTCCCCAGACGATGGGGGACGAATGCCCGCGACCGGCAAGTGGAGTCTTCCATTTGATGTTCTTCGTTGGACTCCAGGAACCCGGGAGATTCTTTTCGTCGGATACGCCCTGGCCGGCTGGCCCGCGCCACTGCGGCCAGTTTGATCCCGAAGCGCCGGCTCCGGTGTTGACAAGAGTAATAGCGGCAAACGCACTGATGATGGCGGCGATGCTGATGCGGCTAAATAGTTTCATTTTGCGATTTCCTCTCGGTTTGTTGTCGAAAGTTCTACTGCCCGGACTTCTCCACGCTTTTGGGAGTTCATCACCAGGATGTTAAATTCAAGGGTAAAGGGATCCGGAAGCCAACAAAAAATGAATCACTACAACGCGAGAGTACGTATTCTACATCTCTAAGGTTGCACCCGCGCGGTTTTTGGCTCTATTACAACTTCGATTGAACCTCCTCGTGCATGAGAGGTGATGGAAATCCAAAATGACTAGCCTGCTCTCCATTTTTCTGAATCTGCCGCTCACTTTCTTCTTGTTGTCGCCTCCCGGTGACTGGGCTGAGTGGCGCGGGCCCGCTCGCGATGGCATTTCGGCGGAGAAGAATTTGCCCGCACGGTGGTCGCCTAACGGCGATAATCTCGCTTGGAAAGCGCCATATGGTGGACGCTCCGCACCGATTGTCATGGGCGATCGAGTCTACCTGCAGAACTCAGTCGGCAAGGGCGAGACACTGCAAGAGCGCGTGGTAGCGCTGAACGCGGACACTGGCAAGTTAATCTGGGAACACCGTTTCAACGTTTACCTGAGCGACGTGCCGCCGCATCGACTCGGCTGGCCTTCTCCGGTGGGTGATCCGGCAACCGGGAACGTTTACGTATTTGGCGTTGGCGGGAATCTTATCGGGTTGGGGCGAGCGGGCAAAGTTATCTGGGAGCGCTCGCTGGGCGAAGATTTTGGGCTGTTGACGACGCATGGCGGCCGAACAGTTTCGCCTCTAATTGAGGGCGATCTCGTCATCGTTAGCGGCGTGACGTTTATGTGGGGTCAGCATGGACGCGGCGCTCACCGCTTCATGGCCTTTGACAAGCGGACCGGTGAAACTGTTTGGATCAGCGCGCCGGGCGGCCGGCCATACGATACGACTTATGCAGCGCCGATCATCGTAAACATCAATGGCACTCGCCTGTTGATCCAGGGCGCCAGCGACGGTGTAGTCCATGCCATCAAAGCTCACACCGGTGAACCCGTTTGGAAATACGAGATCAGCAAGCGTGGCCTGAATACCGGGGTAGTCGTTCATGGCACAACTGCAATACTGACGCACAGTGAAGAGAATCTGGACTCCAACGAGATGGGGATGATCGTCGCCGTTGATGCGACTGCCAAGGGAGAGCTCAAGCCAGATCAAATCAAGTGGCGCACTTACGGCTGGCAAGGCGGCTTCTCATCGCCCGTGTTGGATGGTGACCGCGTTTACCAGGTTGATAATGGGGCTAACATTGCCGCTTTCGACGTGACCACGGGGAAGCAACTGTGGCTGAAGAATCTCGGAACCATTCAAAAAGCCTCGCCGGTTTTAGCAGACGGCAAGTTGTATGTCGGCACTGAGAACGGGAAGTTTTTTATCCTGAAGCCTTCTGCGACCGGGGCGGAGATTCTCGATGAAGATCAACTGGGCACCGCGGCGCTGCCGGAAGCGATCATTGGATCTCCAGCTATCTCAAACGGTCGCATTTACGTAGTTAGTGATGCACATATTTATGCCATCGGTAAGAAATCAAATAGCCCGTCAACACAGGCGCCTCCGGTTGAAGGTCTGCCCAATCCAAACCGGCCCGCGGCGCACGTTCAAGTCGTCCCGACTGAGCTAATTCTCAAGCCGGGCGACAAAGTCAGTTTTCGGGTACGGCTGTTTGATGCTCAAGGGCAATTCATTCGCGAAGAATCCGCGGCCACCTGGTCGCTGGACCAGCTAAAGGGTTCGGTCGCTAACGGTCAATTCACCGCATCGTCTGAATCGATTGCGCAGGCCGGCCTGGTCAAAGCTAAGGTTGGGGATATCACGGGGAGCGCGAGCGTGCGCGTATTCCCGCAGCTTCCGTGGAGCGAGGGCTTCGACGGATTCGCCGTCACTACAATTCCACCAACCTGGGTCAATAGCACCATGAAGTTCGCCGTGCGCGAGTTGCCGGGTGGCAACAAAGTGCTGGTCAAGACAACCGAAGGGTCGTCGTTACTGAGCCGCGCGCGTGCTTATTTTGGTCCATCGGATTTTTCAAATTACACGGTAGAGGGCGACGTTTTCGCTACTGTCAGACGCCGCCAGCAGGGTGATGCAGGCGTAATCGCTCAACGTTACGTCCTGGCTCTGTACGGCAATAGCCAGATGCTCCACCTGGAGCCCTGGCAGCCGGAAACAGCGCGCACTGTCACCGTCCCTTTCTCATGGAAACCCGAAAGCTGGTACCGCCTGAAGCTCCAGGTTGAGAATCTTGCCGACGGCAAAACGCGCGCCCGCGGCAAAGTGTGGCCCGCGGGTGAGGCCGAACCTGCTAACTGGATGATCGAACGCATTGATCCGATTCCCAATCGTCAGGGTGCTCCCGGAATCTTCGGCAACGCACTGGCTGAAATCTATTTCGATAACCTAAAGGTCTACGCGAATAAGTGAGCGGTGAGCGGTGAGCGGTGGGCAGTGAGCAGTG
>JALZOO010000426.1 GCA_030913905.1 Acidobacteriota bacterium | reverse complement strand
CGTGTCTGCTTACGGCCGCCCCTCCTGGAACGTCACGCTTAGGAATGGAATGCAGCGGACGCGCTTAGCCAGCCTCTTATTATCAAAGTCGAAGGCGCGCCGCTGAACCGCGGCGGTAGCCCAGACGCATGAACGACTCTTCCCGGCAACGATGGCTGAGCACAGCAATACTCCTGGGCGTGCTTTACGCTGCCGTTGGTTTGGCTACCGCCGCGCTTGCGGGAGCTGCTGGATCCAATCAGACGCAATTCTTTTGGCGGTTATCCGCCTTTGTCATCAGCGGTGCGATCTTCGCGGCCCACATAGCGTATGAGCATTTTCGACTTCGTAACACAGCGCGGCCCACAGCATGGCACGCTTCCCTGGCCGTCGCGCTCGGCGCCTTCGGGCTCGCACTGGCAGCCAACATTCATGACCTGGGTTCCGCCTCGGGTTATCGACCCCGAATGCTGATTGCGTTTGTAGCCTGGCCACTTCTGACCGCTGTCCCGGCGTTTATCGTCGCGCTAGTGCTGGCCGCGGCCCTTGGCATGAAGCGACCGCGGGCCTAAGTGAGCAAACCGTGGCGTTGGCCCAACAAGCGCTTCCAGCGGACCGGAATCAGCGTGCCTCTCGCCGACAACTTTTGCACGCGAGTAGTTAAAGAGTCGAAGATCAAGTACATCTGCTATATTTCAGTCCTGTGATTTAAGTGGGACGAAAATAATGCTGCATCATTAGGAAGTACGGACGCGGGAACCCAACTCTGCGAGCCTCGGTTAGCTCAACATGAAATTTCTTTTCACCATCTGTCTACTTCTAATTGCCACGCCGTCAATAGCGAGTGCACAGCAGCGCGCATCTCTAACCCGGGCACAAACGAGAGAGGCCGAACGCAGACTCTCGGAGATGGGCTACTGGACGGGCGCGGTCGATGGACTATTTGATCCTGCGACACGGTCGGCGTTGATCACATTTCAGAAGTGGGAGGGCCGGGCTGTTACGGGCCGGCTGACGCTCGATGAGCTCGAGGCAATTCGCGCCAGTGCCTTCCCTAAAGCCAGGGAAGTGGGATACGCCCATGTTGAAGTGGATCTCGATCGTCAGGTGCTTTTGTTAGTCAACGACGCAGGTGATGTCAGGCTCTTACCTGTCTCTACAGGCAGCGGCAAGCCGTTTATCGACGAAGGTCAAAAGAGCTTATCCTACACACCTCGCGGCCGGTTCATTGTGTATGACAAGGCCGTCGGTTGGGAGACGGGGCCCATTGGATCGCTTTATTACCCCAACTACATCAGCGGCGGCGTGGCGATTCACGGAAGCCGCAACGTCCCCATTCAACCGGAGAGTCATGGTTGCATTCGGATTCCAATGTTCGCCGCTCGTGAAACGAGCAAGCTGCTTAAGTTGGGAACAATCGTGCTTGTGTACGACAAGGTCTCGTTCGTCTCAGCGAAGGATTGGGCTGAAAACCCCAAACTCAAAGAAGCTGCGGTATTGAGAACCCCGTTTTGAAACTTCGCTCCGTAGGAGCGACATGTTTATAGCACCAACAGAACTCCAACCCTTTTTCGCTCAGTCAGGAGCGAACCTCGAACAGAGGCGAAATCATTCACTTGAATATCGCGCTCCTACGGAGCGTGGTTGTTGTGGGCAGCGTTCAGGCTATAAACATCTCGTCCCCTCTGGGGCGATGTCGACGATACTCCATTTGCAAATTGAATTCGCGTTTGACTAATCAGTCTTCATATTTATCCGAAAGGACATCTTTCAATGAGTAGCGAACATGAGAGCATGATGGGCATTCTCAAACTGTATGAGTTGAGGTCTGAGGAGACCATGCGTAAAGCGCGAGATTGGTTTGCCACAGGTTTCCACCCTGAAACTACCAAAGACATTCTTAATGCTCTGGTTGGCGACCACAGTGCTGATTTCCGGATGGTGGCTTCCTATTGGGACATGGCCGCGGCCTTCGTCGTTTTCGGGGCCATTAACGATGAAATGTTCAATGCCATAAATACGGAGCACGTGTTGGTGTATGCCAAGCTTCAGCCATTCCTTCAAGAGCTTCGTGCAGTGCCGGGCATTCCGCCGTATTTATACTTGAAGCATCTTGAACCGGTGGTGCAGCGCATACCGGATGCGGAGGAGCGAGTGGCAGTAATGCGGCGTTACATGAAGAGCCGTCGGGAATCACAAGCAGCCACACAAACATAACAAGCGCGCACGCGCTGAAAAGCGGGTATTGGTCAACGTCCGAAATACATGACTTCGGTCCTTAGGAGCGAGATGTTTATAGCACCAACCAAACTCCTACCGTTTGTCGCTCCGTCGAAGTTCGCGTGCAACAATTCAACCCTCACCGCGACTGGAAAACTGGAGACTGGAGACTGGCGACTGGAGACTGGCGACTGAAAGATGTAAGCGGCAGGGTTGTTGCCCGAGGTGTGAGGGACACCGGGTAATGCCACTGATTCCGTACTCGCACCGCAGATCAGCGGTATAATACGTAGTTATGCTTCTCCGATTTAAGTCGGGATGAAAATGCAGGCATCATCTAAAACTTCTATTTGGCTCTTCCTGACGGCCTTCGCTCTTGTGTTCTACGGCATGGGCGCGTCCTTTGTAGAAAGCTTCGTCAACTACCCGACGTGGCGTCTGATTGGGGCGAACGAGTTCCGTGCATATCACCAAGGTCTCGGCCCCCTGGTCATAGGCTACATGGTAATTCCGCTGATCATCACCACCATATTGACAATGCTTCTCGTGTGGTTTAGGCCAGCTCCTATCCCACGGTGGGCAATCTGGCTTGCGGTCGCGCTTCAACTTATTCCCTGGGTTTCAACTGTCGCCATTCAATTCCCGATTCAAGTGCAACTGAGCAGGGATGGTTTCTCACTGCCGCTAATCGAGCGTCTGATATTCACCAACTGGTGGCTACGCAAAGTGCCACAAATTATCAATGGTCTCCTTTTCTTATGGATGATGTCTTTATTGCTGAGGGTGAATTCCCAACGCAGCG
>JALZOO010000425.1 GCA_030913905.1 Acidobacteriota bacterium | reverse complement strand
CTGCGTTGTCCCGCGTCTCGCCGGCAACGCTGTCAGGCGTGAGCACCGACAAATTGGCGAACGCGAAACGATGATGTTCGTCGTCATAAGTAAGGAACGCGAACGCCGGATTTTGATAGACCACTGTTGCCTCGAATACGCGTTCATACCAGTCAACCATTTCCTCAAAGCGTCGAGTGCTATAGACAACGTGTGCAAACTTTGAAGGTCTTGCCATGTGTTGATTCCTTTCGCGTTGAGTCATGAGCCTGCGGCGCGGCCTGAAGCTCTGACGGTGTCGAATTGCGGGAAACCAGCTTGCTAGTGCGGCAATCCATCCTGCTTTGCAAGGTCGTTGAAGCGCGGATCGGAGCTCAGGTTGGCTTTTGCATTCTTCCTTCGCTTTGGGAAGGGGAAAGAGGGGAAGGGTTTGAGCGACGCCAGTCCTCTCCCCCTTCCCTCTCCCAAACGGAGAGGGAGATAGGTCGCTCGTTTATGTCCCGATTACGTTTGGACGACCGTGCCCGCTCGCTTCACATTGAGCCTGATAGATCCCAAGCACCGCGCCGGCGTCGAGCACGCTCTCGACGTTCCCCGCCTCGTCCAGGTTGAGGTTCGCTCCGCGAATGGCAAACCAAACATCGGTGACTTCTGAATTCGATGCCGGCACATGCAGCGTATGGACCGAGCCCGCAGGCTCGAACAGATATGAACCCGCCGTGTTGACGTCCGGATATTCCAGGTATTTCCATGAACCCTTGATCGTAAAGGCGAAGACCTCGCCCGTATGTTTGTGACGTTGAATAGTGACGCCCGGTTGAAAGCGCACTCTGACTACCCAGAGCCCCGCCTCCACATCAGCGTGCAGCAACTGGAAGACTACGCCCTCCTGGTACTCGACAAAGGGGAGATCTTTCTCTGCGCGGTGGAACGCCTCGGGGATTCCTGGGAGCGGTGCAAAAGCTGTAGCCATTTTTTTAGTTCTCCTTATTCAATGTTGGGTGACTTCTCAGATTCATTCTCTGATTGCGTATTGATTTCTGTTCCTGGGGTAGAACGCGAACGGTCGGTTGCTACCAATAAGGTGGATGGAAGCGCAGCCTTGGAGATGTAGAAAGAGACGACCTCATAAAGGGGGAAGAAGGCCAATCAGGCGGAACCTGAGAATCGCGTGGGGATTCTATCTGAGTTCTACAACCAGCGCTAGCCAGTCGACTGAGAGTTCGAAGTCGGGGAAACCCGGTCGACTTAATCTGGGTACACTTGCGGTGTGCGATGACGCCGGCTCCCCTTGATATCGCCAGCCGTCTAAGACGAACCTTGAACACAAGACTTTTTGCATGAAAGCAATTTGCTCCCCTCAACCCGGAGGGTTGCGCGAAAGTAGCCGGAGGTCGCAGCGTAGCGGAGACCTCCGGTTAGGTGTGGAGGCGCAAGCGCACCCTGAAGGGGTGCCAGATTGGAAGCGAAACAAAAATGGGTTCAACATATTTCAGCCTGCATTTCCACGTTGTGTTTTCCACCAAGCACCGCCGGCCATTCCTGCGCGACGAAGGTCTTGTAAGAATGCATTCCTATCTTGGTGGAATCATTCGGGGAATGAACGGCGTGGCGGAGATTGTCGGTGGAGTCGCGGACCATGTCCACATGCTGCTTAGTTTGCGACCGGTGCATTGCCTTGCTGACGTCATGCGTGATCTGAAAAAAGAATCAACCAATTGGGCCAAGGCAGAACTGGACCGAAGATTTTCCTGGCAGGAAGGGTACGCTGCCTTCACTGTCAGCCCGACAGCAACGGAAGCCGTGCGGAATTACATCGCTAACCAGGAAGCTCATCATGCGACGCGTTCATTCGTTGATGAGCTAAAGGAGCTGCTCTGTAGTGCCGGAATCGAGTACGACGAAAAATATCTCTTGTGAAAACGAATGAGTGCTTCTGGCACCCCTGCGGGGTGCGTTGACGCTTTCGCTGTCTACCGGTGGTCTCCGCTACGCAACGACCACCGGCTACTATCTCCGAGCCCTCCGGGCTGGAACGCAGAATCTTTGGATTTGTCCTTCACTGTTGAACTTCGTATCACGCAATATCGTAGTAGTCCTAAGGGGGTGAGAGTATGTATTGTTCAACCTGCGGCGTGGCTGTCGCACAGGGCTTGAGCTACTGTAATTACTGCGGCGCAAAGTTGAGTGGCGCAAGTGATAGCGGGCACGAATCACCAGAAGTTAGACCTGAACTTCTCGTATCCGCGATGGCGGGAGTCTTCATTCTCGGAATGGCAATTATCACGGTCCTAATCGGAGTGATGAAATCCGTGCTTGACTTGCCTGCGGATCGAATTCTCGCTTTCGCGCTCGTGCCCTTACTGATACTGCTCCTACTCGAAGGCGTGTTTCTCCGCCTGCTATTCCGTCGCAAGCGTCGCACTGAGGAACCAGGCGAAGCTGTGCGATTGAAGGGATCCGCAACAAAAGAGCTCGACGCCACCCACGCGCGCTCGCTGCCAGAGCCAATGGCAAGCGTAACCGAGCACACTACCCGCGCATTTGCTCCTATCCACACCGAGCGAAGACCCGAATAAAGAAATTCAAGCTGCAACCTCAGAAACCAATCCACAGATTACGCAGATTACACAGATTGCCAAACCTTAAGATTACGACTTAACCGTAATAGGAGAACCAACACTTTTCTTCTATGTAAACGGTTGATCTCTTAATCTGTGTAATCCGCGTAATCTGTGGATTCGTTCGTAGGGCAGCGGAACAATAGCGCTCGTAGTGGCGTACATGCGTGAGTAACTATTCGGATTAGGGGAGCACAGCAATGACGAAACTGATTGCAGAAACTTCACCGCGTCTACTGGCCAGGATGATCGGTGTGTTGTTTCTCCTTACCATACTGACGGGAATATTCGCACAGGGCTTCGTCAGCGAGAGACTTATTGACTTCGGTGACGCGCAAGGAACTGTGAACAACATACTGACGAACAAAGGTTTGTTTCAGTTGGGCTTCACAGTTTACCTCATCGAAATGGCATGCCAGGTGGCGATGGCGGCTCTGTTTTACCAGTTATTAAAGCCGGTGAGCAGGAGCCTCGCTTTGCTCGCGGCATTTTTGGAACTCACCGGTTGCATTATCAAGACGTTTAGCCGTGTGTTTTTTATCGTTCCACTGTTCGTTTTGGGAGGCGCATCGTCATTGAGCGGATTTAGTGCGGAACAGTTGCAGACGCTGACGATGGTTCTTCTCAAAGTAAATGATCAGGGCGCCGCGATGGCCCTGGCATTTTTCGGGTTCTCTACGGTGCTGAACGGCTATCTCGTTTTCCGTTCAACCTTCCTGCCTCGGTGGTTGGGCGTGTTGTCGTTAGTTGCAGGGTTGGGCTGGCTGACTTTCCTTTACCCGCCGCTCGGATATCGTGTGTTCCTCCCGGTCGCACTCCTGGGCCTCGTTGGTGCGGCGGCAACCATCTTCTGGCTCCTGGTTTTCGGCGTGAACGAACAGCGATGGAAAGAGCAAGCAGGCGTCTAACTTCTCTTGCCCCTCTTCCCTTGCAGTCCGCTATCGCGGACTAACCTGGCGAGGCTTACCGCACTGTGCTGCAGCAAAGCCGCGCTGCTTCCTGCCCTCAACGGTCGCGGCGCACGACGTAAAGAATCATCTCCAGAATGAATCGTTTTGCATCTGAGTCGGGAACAGTGGCCAGGGCAGTCAAAGCTTCCATGAAAGCAGCTCCGGCTAGTTGCCGAGCTGCGCGGCGAGCAAAGTTGATGCTGTCACTACAGATCATCAATTGGTAGAGCCATTCAACATCTGCACGCTGACGTTTGCCGCGCGGCGTCGCAAGAAACTTTTCCATCGCCTGCCGCTGCGTGGGCGTACAGTTGCGCAGCAGGTGGATGAGCATGAGTGTCCGCTTCCCTTCCCACAGATCGCCGGCGATCTCTTTGCGATAATTTGCATAGCTGCCCGTCAGATTCAGAATGTCATCCTGAATCTGGAATGCTGCACCCAGATACCATCCAAAGCTGCAGAAACGAGCGGGTTCTAAGTCACGCCCTTCCGCTATTAAAGCGCCAACTCGCAACGGATAAATGAAAGAGTACCAGGCGGTCTTTTTGAGACACATCTGCAGATAGTCTTTCGTATCAAGGTCACAGACGTTGTCGCGAATCCATCCCAACTCAATCGCCTGCCCTTCAAGCGATTGCTTCAGCATCGCTTCGGTTTCTCTCATCACGCGCCAGGTCGCGGCCGCCCCGAGTATCTGGCGGTTTGCCATCAGACGGTGCAGCGCAATGAGATTCGTTGCATTTCCGACGTTGACGCCAATCCCCAGGCCATACTCCCGGTGTAAGGTTGGGCCACCGCGCCGGAGTTCGCTTGCGTCCTGGACGTCGTCATGAATTAGAAATGCATTGTGAAACAACTCGACAGCCACCGCAGAGTTGAGGGCCTTCCGCTCACTACCGCCCAGCGCATTACAAATCGCGAAGCACAAAGCGGCGCGCAAGCCCTTGCCCAAACGTTGCGGGTAAATTGAAACGAGATCGTACAGGTACGAAGGACCGTCTGACGGTATGACTTCGAGCAACGCACGGGTCGTCAGGTCACGATACTGCGTAAGTGTCTGCTCGAAGAACTTGCTGGAGCGAGCGGCGAGGCCATTCGACCCCAAGCGATCAGCGGTTGGCCTTTGCTTGCTTTGGGGCATTTTGCTTCTTGGGGACTTTCGATTGTACGAGTTGGTCGGCAAGCTCGGCGCCCATGTTAAAGACTTCGACGGTTAGATCGAGGAGATCATGGCTGTTGCTTACCAGACGCCGCAGAAGTTCCTGATTCTCTTGCGAGCCCATGTCCGAAACTCTGCTGTTCAACTGATCGACGACTTCATGTGCATGCACCTGAAACTGCTGCACCGCTTCTTTGAAATCGCTTGGATCGACACGTCGTTCCTTCTGAAAACGCCTCTGCATCTGCTTCGCTGCTACGATGCCCGCTGCGATTTCGTCGTCGAGCAACACTGCCGCGTCCTTCACGATCTGAGAGCTGTTTTTGCTGATTTGTTTGAATCGTTCGGAACTAGCAGATGGTTTAGATGGGGTGGCCGCCGTTCTTGAGATTGATCGTTTTGTTTTGGTTGCTGCCATCGCGTGCCTCCTTTTCGGCAGAAGCAAAGGACCCGGCTGAACTGAGTGGCGTCTGAATAGGGGAACTAATGGTTCCTGCCTGGACTGTTAAGTGAGAAAGGCTGGATTAAGCGAGTTTGCAAGGAAGCAGGCTCGTGAGAATTCAGCCAACTTGGGAAAACGAGCGAAACATAAGCCCGCTGTGGATAAAAGTCAAACTTTTCGGAACGATCATTGACACGATTTATCTCGATACTGTAGAACCAA
>JALZOO010000413.1 GCA_030913905.1 Acidobacteriota bacterium | reverse complement strand
TGCCAGGCTCGTTGTTTGGTAAGAACCTGTTGGGCTGAAACCCAATTGAGCGTTCGTCGTTTTGAGATTAACCGTTTGCGTCTTCCGCCCGCTGGCAACTTCAAACATCGTCACCTGGCGTTTGGTTTCGACGCCCTTCATCGAGGCCTTGAACGTTTGGGTAAGTGCTGCCAGCAGCTTGCCGTCAGGGCTCAAAGCGAACGCATTCTGTGCTCCCAGTTGCTCGTCTTCCTCAAAGGCCACCGCGCGCAGCTCGCGGCCACTATTCGCATCCCAAAGCCTTACCCCACTGTTGTTCATGTTGAGTGCGGCGAGTGTGCTGCCATCGTCGCTGAGAAAAACGAAGATGAGATCTTTGGCGGTCGTCAAAAGTGTATTGTTCAACTCGCGCCCCGTTTCAACGTCCCAACGTTGGAGTCGACCGTCAGCGAAAGCGGTCAGCGTCTTGCCATCGACACTGAATCGGAAAGGACGCGACATCGAGCTGGTGCCCATTGAAGGAATGCTGCTTTCGAGTTGCCGCACCAGACGGCCCGAGGCCACTTCCCAAAGCTTGATCGCATTCCCACCAATCCCCATCGAGGCAAGCAGACGCCCATCAGGACTAAAACTAATCTGCGTCTGCGGCGACGTAATCCCCGCCTGCAACACCATCTCCGGCTTGCTTTGTCCTGCTACCTGCTGCCTGCCTCCTGCCGCCTGGTCTTTGTCACCTGCCGCCTGCGGCCTGCCTCCTGCCGCCTCTTTCTTGCTGTCTGCTGTTTGCTGTTTACTGTTTGCTGCTTGTGGCGTCGGACTCGGCGATGCCGCCTGAACTCCTAACCCACGATCATCTTTCTTAGTGGGCTCCTGTGGCGGTGTCGGTTTAGGATCTTGCGCGCCCGATTGGAAACGGTTGACACGCGACAGGGGTTGCAGTGCTGATTGCTGAACGCTGACCTCTAACTTCTGTCTTCTGACTTCTGTCTTCTGTCTCCTGTCTTCTGTCTTCTGACTTCTGTTTGCTGTTTGCTGTTGGCCGTCTACTGTTTGCTGGTGAGCAATTGGAAGAGGAAGTAACAGAAGCGCGAGCAACAACACACTTAACGAGCGAGCCTTGGTGAAATAATTCATGGGTAACCTCGGAGCGGAGCTGAATCATACCACCAGTTGAACTCTAGATGGCGCACTCAACTCCTTTGGAGTGCGTACCGAGAGGTCGGGACGCTTTGTTGGAGCCGCTAAACTTGGAATGTCTCTCAGGTTAGGAAGGGGGCCTGCCCCCGCTTTTGATGAAAGCGCGCGTCCAATCAAAGCGCCGTAGGCGCTCAATGTCTATAGCCCAGGGTTAAGCGAGCGTAGCGAGCGCAACCCTGGGGATCGATGCCGAAATTGATTCTTGTTGGATCCACTCAACTTGGACTGAATTATTCAACGGGCTCCGCCCCGACTTGGTTGAACAGCGGATTCACGAATTCACACAACTCCTCGCCAAACGACCGTTCGTGTAATTTCGTGGATCGTCCTTGTAGTCGCCCGTTAAAAATCAAATCCACGAAACACCACGAACGTACACGAAAGGGCCGTTCGTGTAATTCGCGCGATTTCGTGGACTGTTCTTAATTTCGACGCTTCTCTCTCAGTTACTCATCACTCGTTCTCATGACTCATCACGCTTTCATCCTTCATCCTTCATCCTTCTCCTTGCCCCCCGCCCTCCCGCGCGGGTGAGATGAACCTCCGCAGGCATAAAGTCCAACGGGTCCAACGCTGAGTCAACCCTTTGGAGTGCGGCGGCCCGACGCCGCTTTGGTCTGTTGCGACTTGTCGCAGCCTTTGCACTCAGCACTCCGGAGTCAGTATGTCCACTGCTCAAACGGAGCAAGGTGATGAAGAGTCGGCATTCTTACTTGGAGGAGGACCTCACCGACTGACTCAATTCTCGCTCCTTACGCCGAAGGCGTTACCTAATTCCAGCCCAGGGTTTCGCGCAGCGCTACCCTGGGACCGAAATGCCTCCTTGATAAAATTAGCCGGCTTTAGCCGGCGACAGATCACGACTCAGAACCAA
>JALZOO010000395.1 GCA_030913905.1 Acidobacteriota bacterium | reverse complement strand
GACAACGCCGTACCCTTCTTGCCAGTCCAGTAATTTCCGATTCGCGATTTCATGGTTGATATAGAAAGAGCTTCCGCCCTTCAGCTTCCCGATCCACTCGCTGATTAGAAGACTCGGCGGAATCGTTGCAACCAGGTGGATATGGTCCTCTATTCCGCCAACCGCGTGAAAGAAAACGTTCTTCGTTTTTCGGATTTCATGTTCGAGGTGATGATGAAGACGATTTTCAATCACGTCGACTAATACTGGATCATTATTCTTTGTGTGCCAGGTCATATGCAGATTGATTTCGCTGTAGACGTTCTTGGGCATGACATTCCCTTCCAGTAGACGGAATTGGAAGGAGCGTCAATAGGAAATAGGAATATTGCTCAGTAAGTCTAGTGGTTGGCTTTGAGAGGGATTTCTACTTCAATGCAAGGGATTAAGCGCGCGGCGAAAGGCCGCTAAAGCGGCCTGAGAAAGGTTCGGGACCTGCGCTCAACCAGCCGTAAAACGGCTGGCCTAACAGCCCTGCGGGGCTAGCCGCCTGAAGGCGGCAACTTTGGGTTAGCATCCCAGCCTTTGAGATCTGCGGCGCAAGGAGTTGGGAATGACGGTTGAGATGGCTCAATAACCCATCCCAAAAACAAGAACATTCTGTGCTTTGCTGCGTATTAGTTATCCACATCCGCATCCAAACTATTTAGGAGAAACCTTAATGCAATCGATTTTCGCGAATTATTATTTCCGCCGCACACTGCTCTCAGCCTTACTGACCGTTACCCTGCTCTCTTCGTCCGCGCTCGGATGGCAGGGATCTGGCGCCACCGCCCCCGCTCGGAAAGCCACAGCAACGCTGACCTCGACCGAGCAAAAAGCGGCTGGTCGCATCAAACTGGAAACTATCAGGGATCTCACCACCAAGCTTAGCTCGAACGAGTTTGAAGGCCGCGGCACTGGCCAGCCTGGCGGCGACAAGGCTGCTCAATATCTGGCCGACCAATTTGCCAAACTAGGGCTGAAGCCTGCGGGCGAAAATGGAGGCTACCTGCAACCAATCAAATTTAAGTCTGCGGGGATTTTGGCAGAATCATCCACGCGGGTAGGCGACGCCGTTCTCAAGCACGGTGAAGACTACGTCGTTGTCCCGCCTTACAGTTCGGAGAAAGTTGATGCGACTGGTGGAGTTGTGTTTGTCGGTTTCGGTGTAGTTTCGACCGAGTTGAAGCGAGATGATCTTGCCGGTCTGGATCTGAAAGACAAGGTCGTGATTATCGCCAATGGTCAGCCCGCGGGAGTTGATGCGGCACTATGGAAACGTGCCACCGCTCCACAAACGCGAGCGATGAACATTATGGGCCGCGGGGCGTTGGCCATGACCGTGGCATACGTCGGTTCTCCGGCCCAGCCTTTCACAACTATCGCAAACTATCTCTCGCGACGGCGCGTTTCTCTCGCTTCAACGCCGGCAATGATGTTCAAGGTCCCGCCCGTCTTACTTATGAGCGATGCGGCGATGGAAAAGATTTTCCTGGGCTCGCCTATGACCTTCGCGCAAACTTTAGAGAAGGCCAAAGCCGGAGAGATGGTGTCGCGAGATCTTGGTAAGACCGCAACCTTGGCTTTGCGTTTCAAACTAGAAGAGACAACCGGAAGCAACGTCGCAGCTGTGTTCGAAGGTTCTGATCCGAAACTCAAAGAAGAGGCGGTCGTTTATTCGGCGCATTATGACGCCTATGGAATCGAAAATGGTCGCATCTATCCCGGGGCTGCGGACAATGCGCTGGGCACTGCGACGATTGTGGCGATAGCCGAAGCGTTCGTGAAAGCTTTTCCCAAGCCGGCCTCGCGTCCGCGGCGGTCCATCGTTTTTCTGGCCGTGACTGGTGAAGAGTATGGACTGTACGGGGCAGAACACTGGGTTAGGCACCCGACGTGGCCACTGTCAAAAGTTGCTGCGGACATCAATTTCGACGGAATCGGCACCGAGGTTTATGGGCCGGTGAAACGTGTCGTGGCATTCGGTGCGAATCATTCCGACCTTGGGGCAATCTTTGAAGACGTCACGACGGCTACTGGAAACATTGTGACGCCCGATCCCATGCCGGAAGAAAATGCCTTTGTCCGTTCGGATCATTATGCGTTTGTGAAGCAGGGCGTACCGGCGCTGATGTTGCTTGGTGGACCTGCTGGGGATGTAGCTAGCTGGATCCCGCGGGCGAAAAAATGGCTGGAGACTGACTACCATTCGCCGAGTGATACTGTTAAATCGGACTGGAACTGGACCGGTCCGCAGACACTAGCCACGGTGGGAATGATCATTGGCCTGCGCGTAGCTAATGCTGATGCAATGCCGGCCTGGCTGCCGTCGTCACCGTTTAATAAGCCACGCCCCCAGCCGAAGGCGGCTGATTAAAGGCCCGAAGGGCCGTTAGTCAATAGCCACGCCCGTCAGGGCGTGGATCAAGGACGAGGCCTCATTTCGAAGGTCCGGAGGGCCGGCACCAACGGATGCCGGCCCTTCCTCATTAGAACTCCTACGCCACCTCCCTGTCATCCACCGCCCGAAACACATCGATAAGTGCCATTGCCAGCACCAGCACCACCGGACCAAGCACGATTCCCAGTACCCCGAAGACTTTTAAACCACCCAGCACTGCAAAGAAAATGAGGAGCTCATGCAGCTTCGTCCTGCTTCCCACCAGCTTTGGCCTGAGGAAGTTGTCGATCATCCCGATCACCAGTGTTCCCCACAACACGAGCAGGATGGCCTTCATGTAGTGTCCGGTCGCCGCCAGGTAGATTGCCGCCGGAACCCAAACCACAAAGGCGCCCAGCATCGGAATCATGGAAAGGAAAACC
>JALZOO010000297.1 GCA_030913905.1 Acidobacteriota bacterium | reverse complement strand
GGGTGAGCCAGCGAAGGAGGTGTTGCTTGGAGACGACATACTCGACGCCCTGATACTCGATTTGCAGAACCGTCGCGCAACTCGAGCTAACGATCTCTGGCTGGAAGAGGTAGACAACCAGCTTGCGCTGCGCGCAGCGGACACAAGTCTCGCGGCAATCCTGCGCCGGATAACTGGTGGCTTCTACAAACAGGTAGCCAAAGGCGCTCTCTACGACTGGAAGTACGTCGAGTTTCTGCGCGGCGATCCGGATGCGGTAAGGAATGGCGAAGGTTATCACCTGCGCGTCGCTCGACTGCCTCCGGGCGAGATCGCGCGGTTAACTGACATGCTGCCCTACTTGCACGCCTCGGAGCTCATAACACTGCTGCCCGATGAAAAAGCTGTAGACACTTTGGAAGCTCTGTCGCCCGAACGGCAGTTGCAAGTCTTTGAGGAGCTGAAAGAAGAACAGGCAATAGCCCTGTTGAGCCGCATGGCCCCGGACATTGCCGCCGACCTGGTTGGCAGATTGCCAACCAAGATTATGCGGCGCTATCTCAACCAACTGCCGGAAATTCAAGCTGAACGGTTGATCGAGCTCTTACGCTATCCCGAAGATACTGTAGGCGGGATTATGACTAATGATGTGGTCAGCGTGCCCGCGAGCCTGACTGTTGCCAAAGCACGCGAGGCGCTCCGCGGCTCCCTCAGAAAACCGGACTTTGTTTTCCTTATCTACATTGTGGACAACGAGAAATCGCGACGGCTGCGTGGATTGATCTCTTTGCGGAGCTTAATAACTGCCGGCGAGGAGCAGCTACTCGAAGAAATTATGGATCCTTACGTGACGACTTTGGATCCCCTCAGCTCCGCCACGGAAGCTGCCTACAAGGTGATTGACAGTCACGTAGCGGCGCTTCCGGTTGTGGGCGATGAAGGACGGCTTCTCGGACTCGTCACGGTAGATGCGGCTATCGCACAAGTGGCTCCGCCAGGCTGGCTCACGCAAGCGCCGCGGATTTTTTCATGAAGAAAAGTCAAACACCGGAAGGTCTTGAGCCAGTTGAAACGCTGGAAGCGAAGGATCTGCCATCCGCCCCTCGAACAATTCGCGCGGGCTTACGCCTCAACATTCGCGGGCGAAGCGTTTATCTGAGGGGGCTGCGTAGTAGTCCGACCGGACTTCTTCGCTGGCTGGCGATCCTTGGTCCTGGATTGATTGCCACGTCCGCCGGCAATGATGCGGGCGGCATTGCCACTTACAGCCAGGCAGGCGCGAAGTTTGGATACGAATTAATCTGGGTGATGATAATTCTAACGCTGTCGTTCGCCGTTGTGCAGGAAATGTGCGCACGGCTTGGGGCCGCGACCGGGCGCGGGTTGTTGGATTTGATCCGCGAACGTTTTGGTATCAGCTGGGCACTATTCGCCGTTGTCATTATTTTGATTGCAAATGGTGGTGTGACCGTGAGCGAGTTCGTGGGCATCGGCGCAGCGATGGAACTGATGGGAGTAAGTAAGTACATCGCTATCCCGGTCGGGGCGGTCTTGATCTGGTATCTCGTCATCTTCGGCACTTATTCGAAAGTGGAAAAAGTGCTGCTGCTTATGACTCTCGTCTTTTTTGCTTACCCCGTGGCTGCGTTTATGGCCCACCCTGATTGGGGCGAAGTGGCACAGGGCGCATTCATTCCAAAATTCCACAGCGATCCCGCCTATGTTTTCCTAATTGTAGGTTTGTTGGGAACCACTATCACGCCTTACATACAAATCTTTCAACAAAGCTCCCTGGTCGAAAAGGGAGTCGCCCGACGCCACTATGGACCCGAGCGAATTGATGCGTATGTCGGCGCCGTGTTCTCCAACCTGATGTCGATTTCGATGATCATTGCCACGGCCGCAACCCTCTACGTTATAGGCCAAAGGGACATTGAAACGGCCGCCGACGCAGCGCGAGCGCTGGAGCCGGTAGTGGGTAGCGCGGCGAAGGCGCTTTTTGGAGTGGGTCTTTTAGGCGCGACACTGTTAGCCGGCGCCGTGCTGCCGCTGGCGACCGCTTATGCAGTGAGCGAGACTTTCGGAGTTCCGAAGGGTGTGAATCTCGATTTTCGTCGCGGCAAGGTTTTCTTCAGTCTGTTCACGGCGCTAATTGTCATCGGCGCCGTGTTGGCCCTGATGCCGGGCGTGCCCGTCATAAAGCTTCTCGTAGGCGTACAGGTCCTGAATGGAATCCTGCTTCCAATCATACTCGTGTTCATACTGCTGCTGATAAACGATAAGCGTCTGACTGGAGATCTAAAAAACACTCGACGAAACAACGTGCTCGCCTTTGGCACCCTCATCCTGATCACCACAGCGGTAGTAGTGATGCTCGGGGGGCAACTCCTCGAGTTGTTCGGTGTCCGCCTTTTTGGTGATTAGAGTGATGACAAAGAGTTAGGGACTCTTCTTTGCACCAGCTACAGGCTTAGTGGTGGCAGGTCGCGCGGTTGGAATCCTCGCGGGACCGATTTCACCCTTCGGCGCGATGCGGCCGTTCCGAGTTAAAGCAATTCTTTTATCCCGGCTACCGGCTTCGTCTACTATGACCTTGATCGCTCGAAACGATCCATCGCGAGCCTTGTTGGTAGGATTGTAGCTAATGACATACTGGCTGCGAAGATCACGCACGATTTCGGCTGCAATCTGCGGCAGCTCGGATAGCGACTGCGGCATGAACGCGCGTCCACCGGTCTCGGTCGCTAGCTTGTTGATGAGACTGACCGCCTTGTCACGTGGGCTCTTACGAATGAGGCCGCCCTCCCGGTCGAGCTCGTTGACGAACCCAATCACATAAATCTGAACATCCGATTCTCGCAAACGAGCGAAGAGTTTCTCCTGCGAGTAGAAGCTGGAACGGTCTTCGCCATCGGTAATCACAACCAACGCCCGGCGCCGACGGTCGCTATCATCACCCTTCTTGTATTCGGCAACGTGATCGGCGGTTAGGTAAACGGCATCGATGATGGCTGTCTGTCCGCCCTCTACATAGAGGCTGTCCAAGCCGTCGATAAGAAGTTCTTTGTTTGGTGTGAAATCCTGAACTGTTTCTATTTTATCGCTACTGATAAATCGGACCAGAAAAGTTTCGTCACCCGGACGATTGCTATCGATGATTATTTTCCCTGCGTCGATCACAGCCTGCAACTGGGAACGCAGCGACCCGGACGTATCAACCGCTAACCCGTATCCGATCGGCACTTCTTCACGCGAGAACGATTCAATTGGCTGCGGCACGCCATCTTCCAACACGCGAAACTCGTTTTGGCGCACGTTGCCGACGGGACGGTTGTTCCTGTCGATGACGCGAACGTTTAGAGTTACCAGCTCAGTGTTGACCCTGACAATGCTGCCTTCGTCAATGTCTTCTTCGGGCGGCGTGGGCGTAGGCTTTGGCTTCAACACTGGCGGCGGCGGAGGCTCGCCCAACATCGGAGCTATTCGGTCAACTGGTGTTTGTCTTGGCGCCGGAGTTGGCGTCGGTGTGGGTGTTGCAGGTCGGGTGATCGGCTGCTGCGTTGTGCGCGCAGGTGTCTGAGCGGCACGCGGTACCGGAGTAGGCGTCGGAGTTGGCTTCTGTCCGAGAGCATTGCTGCGCCGGGCCCGCGAGTCCTGGTTTCTGGCTGCGGAGACGAAACTTGAGCTCACCAAGCCAGCCCCGGCAAAGGCAATAACCAGAACCACAACAAGTCGTCGCTGTTTCAAACTACCCATCCACAATCTAATCAAAGTCATCACCAATCCAATCCCCAACTAATAACTCTAAATAATTTTGCGCCGCTAAGTTTAACCTTTCACGCCCAGGCATGCGAAGCGCGGGTGGCTGACACCTTTAAAAGATGTTTGGGAGAGGTAATGAGTTGGCCGAAAGAGACAGTACTTCTGCTCAGCCGTTGTCGTTGAGGGAATTTTCGACTACCGCCAGAGCAATACAGAACCGGGAGCGGTAGCGACCGGGTCCAAGCCGCGTTCAATACATTGTCCAATGGTAGTTCGAAAGTGGGGAAAGGTTTGATTTGTGGATATCCAGCAACCCGGTCGCTACCCCGACTCGTCGGGGTTCCGTATTCGGCACCCTCGGCAGCTGTAGTTTTAAGGTAAGGCGATTCAGCGGACCGGGGGAATCGCGTAGTAACCTTCCTTGGATCTGACAAAGAGTTTCGGGAGCCCGCGCGGGGGTGTCACCTTCACCTTAACTTTCCGCCACCGGCCGTCGTTGGAGAAATTGCTTGGCTTATAACCAATAGAGTATTGGTGACGAAGTTCGAGTGCGATCTGTTCAAAGATATCGTCCATCTCAGGGGCGCTTCTTGGAAAGAACGCCTTGCCGCCTGAAACGCTGGCCAGCTCATCGAGGATGCCCTGACCTTCCATGCCAAGCGGACTGCCTGCGTCGCCGCCGCTCAGAATCCCTATCCCGTAAAGCACCACGTCAGATTCCTTCAGCAAGCGGCGCAATTCGTTAAAGGTGTAACGCGAATTATTATCCTGGCCATCGCTGATCAGCAGCAACGCGCGTTTAGGATGAGAGCCTCGCTGTACCTTCTCCACACCGAGATAGCAGGCATCGTAAAGAGCGGTGTTGCGCCGAGTGTTTACAAACGAAAGTTTGTCCAACACGGCGTTGCCGTCGCGGGTCTTGTCCAATAACAGTTGGGCGCGCGAGTTGAAAGCAATCAAGAAGTACTCATCCGAATTATGACTTGTCTGGATAAACTTCGATAAAGCATCACGAGCGCGGCTTACCTTTTCGCCGCTCATCGATCCTGAGACATCAAAAATTACCCCTACTGAGACTGGCGAATCGTCGTCGCTGAAATAAGTAATTTCCTGGGGCTTCTTATCGTCGAGCACCGTGAAGGCGTTCTTGCTTAACCCGGAGACAAAACGTCCATAGGTGTCAGTGACCGTAACCGTAAAAGTTATCAGGTCGGTATTGACGATCACCGGGCCGTCCACATCGTGGCCAGGCTTTTGAGGCCCAGCCGGTTGCTGTTCATCTTTCGAGGCGGGCGCTTCAGTAGTCGGTTTTTGTTCGGTCTTTTGTCCGCTTTTTTGTTCGCTCGGGGGTTGAGCGTTCACGGTGGCTGGCGAATTGCAAATTACGAAGAGGACTAGCAGGCAGGCGATGGGGGCGATCTCAACAGCGCGTGGCGGTAAGTGCATGTTCCCTCGCGTTCTCCCAAACGGTTTGGACTTTGATTGCTAACCGAGAGCTGATCTAAAACTAAATCGGGACTGTCAGTACAGATGCTGCATGGGGGAAGACTGATGCCCGACAAGATCCACAATTCTTATTAATCTGATAGGAATGGCTTGACGCGGGAGACGTGGCCGTCGCTAGTTTCCAATTCCAGACTGTGTCAACGTGGATTCATTGTAGGACAGGGTGTCACGCAAGGTAAAGTGAAAGCTCGGAAGGTAGCGGCAAGACCTATTGGTGCGCGCAACTTCCGCAGGTTTACGGCGTGTACCTATAGCCCTGGGCTGCGCGGGCGAGCCGAACGTCGCATGTTATACTTTCGCGCTTATTTGACCGCCGAGATAGGAAACGATGGCTGAGTTTATTTGTCGATTAGGGACACCTGCGGGCGAGGTGGTAACGCGGACGGTGGAAGCGCCGGGCATTAACGAGGCGCGCGCTCGTCTGGAGCTCGAAGGCTTCAGGGTCTTCAATGTGACGCCGCCAAAAGCGACAGGCGTTACAGCGCTGACCCGACTGGGCGGCCGAGGCGGCCAACCCAGAGTTAAAGCAAACGATTTTCTCCTCTTTAACCAGCAACTAGCGGCGTTGGTTCGCGCCGGCATTCCCATCCTCCAGGCGATTTCAATGCTGCGGAAGCGAGCAGCGTCAGCACGATTGCGCGCCGTGCTCGGCGATGTCGAGGACCAAATACGCGGCGGCGCGGCGCTGTCGCAGGCTTTCGCAGCACAGGGAAGCATCTTCCCGAGAATTTATACGGCGTCGATACTTGCCGGCGAACGTTCCGGCGCGCTGGACGAAGTCCTCAACCGCTACGTGACATACATGCGGCGCAACGTGGCGCTGCGGCGTAAGATTCGCGGCGCGCTCGCCTATCCGTTGTTCCTGCTATTTGCATCCGCGTGCATGGTCACGTTTCTGACGATCTATGTCGTCCCGCGAATGTCCGACCTGTTTTCCGGATTTGGCACCGAACTCCCCATGGTGACACAGATCGTGGTGGGACTTTCGAGCTGGCTGTCAGGAAACGTGATTTGGTTTGGGCCACTCGTTATCGGTGGCGCCGTCGCCTTGTTTCTCTGGTCGCGGACCGATTCGGGGCGCATGACCATCGATGGGTTTCTGTTGAAACTGCCGCTGGCCGGCAGCCTCGTGGTGCAGCTTTCGGTTGCGCAAGTTACCCGCTCGCTGGCAACACTGCTCGCCGGAGGCATCACCCTGGTTGAATCGTGGGAGATAGCGGCTGAGTCAATCACCAACCGTGAGCTGCGTCGCCGCAGTTCGGCAATCCTGCCGATGATTCGCGAGGGCCGGTCGTTCACTGAAAGCCTCGAAGCTGCGAACTGGGTTCCCCTGCTGGCGATTGACATGGTCGGGATAGGCGAACGGTCAGGCAGTTTGCGCGAGATGCTTGACGAAGTGGCCTCCTTCTATGACGCGGAATCTGAAGTCCGGCTCGAGCAGTTGACGACTATTCTTGAGCCTGCGATTCTGGTGATAATGGGTGGTATAGTCGTCACGATTCTACTGGCAATCTACCTGCCAATTATTAAGTCAATTTCCGGCGGCGCCGGTGTTACCGGTCATCGGTAATAGCCGGGCGACGAACACATCGAATTTGTTGGCACCACTTTAATGAAAGAGCTTTCTCAAAATCCCACTCCTACTCAACCAGCGCCAGACGCGTTGGATCTACCTTTAGGCGCTCAGGGTGGTGACAACCACGAACCTCCGGAGGTGCGCGCGGCGAAGGAGCTCGCGCGTCGCTACCGTCTGACGTTCGTCGACTTGCTTCCGGCGGAGGGGGAATCGCCCATCAATTATGAAGTCTTCCAGGAGATCCCGGTTGACTTGATGGTTCGTTACCAGTTTTTGCCGCTTCGAAAGGATGAAAAGGGACTGCATCTAGCGATGGCCGATCCGACCGACCTGGAGCGTCTGGATGAGTTGTCCAGCGCACTCCGTACTCGGATTGTTCCTTACGTTTCAACTGCGGGCGCGATTGAAGTCATTCTCCGTCGCGGCGACGCGACGCAGCGCGTCTTGCAGGAGGCAGCATCCGGATTTCGCATCTCTTTGGTGAGGGAAACAGAACACGGCGAGGAAGTTCTCGATCTTGATAGGCTGGCGACCGATTCCGAAATGTCGCCGATCATCAAACTCGTGGATACCATCATCTACAACGCAATGGAATCGCGCGCGTCTGACATTCATATCGAAACGCGCGATACCGAAGTGCAGGTCAAATACAGAATTGACGGTGCGCTCTACGCGAAGGTTGATCCTATCGATCTGGCGTATCACCAGACCCTAATCTCGCGCATCAAGGTTATGTCTGAGTTGGATATTGCGGAGCGTCGTGTGCCGCAAGACGGTCGCTTCCGTGTCAGGTACAAGGGCCGCAACGTCGATTTCCGCGTCTCCATCATGCCCACGATTCACGGTGAGGACGCGGTCATTCGTATTCTCGACAAGGAGCAAATCAACGAGTCGTTCCGCAACTTGAATCTTGACGTGGTGGGGTTTGCCGAAGAGGACCTGAGAAAGTTTCGTCACTACATTGCCGAGCCATATGGGATGGTCCTCGTAACCGGGCCAACCGGCTCCGGCAAGACCACGACCCTATACGCCGCGCTTAACGAGATTCGTAATGAAGAAGACAAAATCGTAACTATCGAAGACCCGGTCGAGTATCAGTTGCACGGCATCACACAGATTCCGGTCAACGAGAAAAAGGGACTGACGTTTGATCGCGGACTGCGTTCAATTCTGCGCCACGACCCCGACAAGATAATGGTTGGTGAAATCCGCGATACGGAGACCGCGCAAATTGCTATTCAGTCGGCACTCACGGGCCACCTGGTTTTCACAACGGTCCACGCCAACAATGTCATCGACGTCATCGGTCGTTTTCTAAACATGGGCGTGGAACCTTACAACTTTGTTTCCTCATTAAACTGCGTCCTGGCGCAACGTCTGATTCGTATGCTCTGTCCATACTGCAAGCGCCAGTATCATGCAAAGGATGAAGAGTTGAACGAGTCTGGACTGCGACCGGAGGAACATCGCGACACTCCATTTTTCATGAACGTCGGCTGCGACGCCTGTAATCACACCGGCTATCGTGGGCGCACAGCGATCCACGAACTGCTCGACCTTTCCGACAATATTCGCGAGATGATTGTTGAGCGGAGGCCGGGTTCAGAGGTGCGCCGCGCGGCTGAGGCTGAGGGATTACGGAGCCTGCGCGAGTCTGCGCTCAAGAAAGTGTTTGCCGGAGTTTCGACGTTGCATGAAATCAATCGCGTGACGTTTGTCGAGGAAGTCAGCGCCAACTCGTAGGAGTTCAGAGTCCAGCCTTTAGGCTGCACTATTGAAGGGAAACAAGCTAAAGCTTGGACTCTAAACTGAGCCGTTTTCGGGAACTGGCCTTTTTTAATAGCGTGTAAGAAAACGAATCCTCAGGAGTTGCATCTTAGCCTCCTGAACGGCATTATTAGCCCACGTAGTAGTCCACCTCCACTTGAGAGACACCACCATGAGAATAAAGACCGAAAGTCGCGCCCTGGTTTCGTTGCTGCTCACAGTTTGTCTACTGGCTTTGCCCATCACGGCGCTCGCCAAAAAGGGCGAGAAAAACTTCAAAGCCGGCATGCGCTATGAAGCAGCGCAGCAATGGGAAAAAGCAGCCCAGGAGTTTACGCTGGCCGTGGCAGCCGATCCCTCAAGCGTGGAGTACCAACTACATTTCCGGCGTGCGAGTTTCAATGCGTCCCAGGCATTCATGCAACAGGGCAGGGCCCTCGCCGAGCAGCGCGATTTTGTTGGGGCCTACAACGCCTTTCGACAGGCTTACGGGTACGATCCGGTTAACGAGTTAGCCGTCACAGAGATGGATCGGATGCTGCGCCTCCAGGGGGTAAAAGACGGAACCAACGGAACGAGTGGACGAAACGGGACAGGGAACGGCGAGCTTAACGACGGAACGTTGAGCCCAACGAGCGCGCAGGAACCGGCGTTGCCGCCGGCGCGAACCGAGCAACTGCGTGTCATTAGTTATAGCGGAGACTTAAAAGCTTTCATTCGCAGCCTCGCCGAGCAGCTCAACCTTAACGTGGTGTTTGACCGGCAATCGTTTGTGCAACCGCGCACCATCGATATCAACCTGCGCGACGTCACAACATCACAGGCGCTCGACTACATCTTTTTGCAGGAAGGTCTGTTTTTCCAAAAGCTGAGCCGCAGAACTATTCTTGTCGCCGACCAAACACGACGGCCGCAGTATCAGCAACTCGTGCTGCGCACCTTCTATCTCGCAAACAGCGACCCAGACAAAGTTAAGAGTCTCGTAGGACAGGCCATTCCTCCTTCAGTTGGACGGCCGCAAACAATTGTCGTTGCCGACAAAGATACGAACAGCCTGACAGTCCGCGACACCGCCGAAAACGTTCGCCTGATCGGCGAGCTGATTCAGAGCATCGACAAGGATCGTGCTGAAGTTGTAATGGACGTGAACATCTACGAGGTGTCGAAAACCAACTTCCTGCAATTCGGAAATCAGATAGGAAGCGGTACCTTTAACCTGGGAGGCAGCCCGGGAATCTCAGTTCTTTCGAGTGCCGGCACTGTCAGCGGAGGGCCTGGCGTAAATCTGGCCTCGATCGTCGGTGGGGTTCCTACTGCGTTGGCCGCTGCATTCGTGCTGCCGCCTTCAGTGTTCACGGCTTTCAACAGCAGGAACAATACGCGACTGATCGCTTCAACCCAGGTGCACGCGTTCAATGGTGAGGAATCAACCGCTCGAATCGGGCAGCGTGTTCCCGTGCAGACGGCCCAGGCTTACCCGTTTGGTATTCAAACCGGAACCGGAACTGGCACTGGAACTGGGGGCTTTCCCACCGGGGGTTTTCCGGTTATCAATTATGAGCCCACGGGTCTGACTCTGAAATTCACGCCGCAAGTCTTCCCGAATCAGGACGTGCAGGTGAAGATGTCTATCGAATCGAAGGACGTCCTGGGCGCCAGCACTTTAACTCCAACTTTCACTGAACGAACCATAACCGGCACCGCGCGCGTCCAGAACAACCGCACGATGATGTTAGCCAGCGTGGCCCAGGATGTTCAGTCGAATGGACGCCAGGGGTTGCCGATACTCGGTTTGATCCCGGTGTTAG
>JALZOO010000377.1 GCA_030913905.1 Acidobacteriota bacterium | reverse complement strand
TTTGATCGGTTAACAGATGAGCACAGCAGAACTATTAAGTAAACAGGAATACAAGTACGGTTTCGTCACGGACATCGAGTCTGACGTTATTCCGCGAGGACTGACGGAAGACACGATTCGCCTGATCGTCGAGAAGAAGAACGAGCCTGACTGGATGCTGGATTTTCGGCTGAAGGCTTATCGCCATTGGTTGACGATGACTGAGCCCAAGCACTGGCCAAACATTTCCTATCCCGAGATCAATTACCAGGACGTCATCTACTACAGTGCGCCTAAACAGAGAGCATCGAAAGCAAGTCTCGATGAAGTGGATCCCGAGCTGTTGCGCACGTTTGAGAAGCTGGGGATTCCCCTGACTGAACAGAAGCAACTGGCCGGCGTCGCCGTTGATGCGGTGTTCGACTCAGTTTCGGTTGCCACGACTTACAAGGAAAAACTCAAGAAGCACGGCGTAATTTTTTGTTCGTTCACGGAAGCAATTAAGGATTATCCGGAGCTTGTGCAGAAGTACCTTGGTTCCGTGGTTCCAACAAACGATAACTTCTTCGCGGCGCTCAACAGTGCGGTTTTCTCCGACGGTTCCTTTTGCTTTATTCCCAAAGGCGTCCGATGTCCGATGGAGCTGTCGACCTACTTCAGGATTAACAATTCCGAGTCCGGGCAGTTTGAAAGGACACTGATCATCGCCGAAGAAGGTGCATCCGTTTCATATCTCGAAGGCTGTACCGCTCCTAAATTCGATAAGAACCAACTGCACGCTGCGGTAGTCGAGCTAATCGCGTTTGACGATGCGCAGATCAAGTATTCGACAGTGCAAAACTGGTATGCGGGCGATGAACAGGGTGTTGGCGGGATTTACAACTTCGTCACCAAGCGTGGAAAGTGTGCTGGTCGCAATTCAAAGATTTCGTGGACGCAGGTTGAGACTGGTTCGGCCATAACCTGGAAGTATCCGTCGTGCATCTTGCTGGGCGACAGCTCGATTGGCGAGTTTTATTCCGTTGCGCTTACCAATCATGCGCAGCAGGCTGACACCGGCACCAAGATGATTCACCTGGGGAAGAACACGCGGTCCACCATCATTTCGAAGGGCATTGCGGCCGGGAAGTCGAATAACAGTTATCGAGGTTTGGTGAAGGTGATGCCGAAAGCGGAAAACGCGCGCAACTACACGCAGTGCGACTCAATGCTGATTGGTTCAGACTGTGGCGCGAATACATTTCCCTATATTGAAGTGATGAACAACACTTCTAGTGTTGAGCATGAGGCATCGACCTCGAAGATAAGCGAAGAGCAGTTGTTCTACCTTCAGCAACGTGGAATTTCACAGGAAGATGCTGTGTCGCTGATTATTAACGGCTTTTGCAAGGATGTGTTTTTGCAGCTGCCGATGGAGTTTGCAGTCGAAGCGCAGAGGCTTCTGGGCTTGAAACTCGAGGGCAGCGTCGGGTGATAAAGACGGCGATGGAGACACGCGGTGACGCGGTGACTTTCCCCGTGTCGCCGCGTCTTCGTGTCAACGCGCGGTTACGAGTGATTGAATGAGGAGTTGAACATAAGTGCTAGAGATCAAAAACTTACACGCCGGTATTGACGGCAACGAAATCCTGAAAGGGATCAACCTTACCGTCAAGAAGGGCGAGATTCACGCGATCATGGGGCCCAACGGCTCAGGCAAATCCACGCTCGCAAAAGTCCTGGCCGGACATCCGGCATATCAGGTGACAAAAGGAGAAATACTTTACGAGGGCAAGAATCTGCTTGAGTTGGCGCCTGACGAGCGCGCACGCGAAGGCATCTTCATGGCATTTCAGTACCCGATCGAGGTGCCGGGAGTTTCGAATGCACAGTTTCTGCGACTCGCCTACAACGAAAAGCGTAAACATCTCGGCGAAGAAGAACTAGATCCACTCGAATTT
The DNA here is from genome assembly GCA_030913905.1 of Acidobacteriota bacterium. GTDB lineage: Bacteria > Acidobacteriota > Blastocatellia > Pyrinomonadales > Pyrinomonadaceae > PSRF01. Next base: position 6,643 of record JALZOO010000377.1, on the reverse strand, counting down.
AAGGACCTGTTGAAAGAACGCGCGAAGGTAGTGGAAATGGATGCCAGCTTCATGACCCGGTCGGTTAATGAAGGGTTCTCGGGTGGCGAAAAAAAGCGAAACGAGATTCTGCAGATGGCGGTCCTGGAGCCAAAGCTGGCAGTCCTGGACGAAACAGATTCTGGTCTGGATATTGACGCGCTGCGAATCGTCGCAGGCGGAGTCAGTCAATTGCACAATCCGGACAACGCAGTGATTCTCGTTACTCACTATCAACGTCTACTCAATTACATCGTGCCACATTTCGTCCACGTAATCGCGGGCGGGCGCATAGCCAAAGAAGGCGGCAAGGAGTTGGCGCTCGAACTCGAACAGAAGGGCTACGATTGGTTGAAACTGCCGGAACCGACTAATGCAAACGCGCGAGCAAACTAAGAACATGGTCACTGAAATAACAAAGCCGGAGAATTCATATCAAGAGGTGTTTCGGTCGGTCTATGAACGTCGCCCCTCCTCGGGGGTGGCTTGGTTTGATCACCTGCGCAGTAGCGCGTTCGAACGCTTTTCAGAGTTGGGCTTTCCTTCGGTCAAAGACGAGGAATGGAAATACACAAACGTGGCGCCCATCGCCCGAATGGATCTCGAGTCGCTGGCCGGTGAATCCGAAGCAGCCACTGAAGACAGCCAACTCGCGAACTTCAGCGCCTTTGAAGCCCGAGAAAGTCAGTTAGTGTTCGTGAATGGAAAACTGCGCAAGGATCTTTCGTCAGTTGCAGCGCTGCCTGAAACAGTAGTGGCTATCGAGCTTTCGCAGGCAATCGTTGACGAGCGATACAGTGAAGTCGTCCGCCGGCATTTGGCTCGCTCGGCAGACTATGTGGCAAGCGGCTTTGCTGCGTTGAATACTGCGTTAATTTCTGAGGGCGCGTTTATTTACATACCTAAAGATGTGACGACGAAGGCGCCGTTGCATCTGCTTTTTATTTCCGACGGCGCTGAGGCAGCGACCTTCCCGCGCGTACTCGTCATTGCTGAAGAGAACAGCAGCGCTACGTTAATTGAGAGCTATGTCAGCACAGGCGACGCTCAATACTTTACGAATGCGGTGGTAGAAATTGTTTTGAAGGACGGGGCGCGACTTGAACACTACAAAGTCCAGCGCGAGAGCATTGCTGCTTTTCATGTCGCCATGTCCGTCGCGGATCTGGGAGCAAATTCGAGTTATGACTCAACCACAATCACCATTGGCGCCGAACTGTCTAGGCACGACGTAGGTGTGACGATGGATCATGAAGGCGCCGAGTGTTGGGTTGACGGCCTTTACCTCGTTACTACAGGCCAACACGCAGATACGCATTCAGTCATCGATCATCGGAAACCCAATTGCTCCAGTCATCAGTTATACAAAGGCATTCTCGACGGCAAGTCGCGTGCGGTGTTCAATGGCAAAATCTTTGTACGTCATGACGCACAGAAGACCGACGCGATGCAAACAAACAAGAATCTCCTGCTGTCGAACGAAGCCCGCGTCGATACAAAGCCGCAGCTCGAGATACTTGCCGACGATGTTAAGTGCGCCCACGGCGCGGCTGTAGGGCAGCTGGATGAAGACGAGCTGTTTTACCTTGAGACCCGGGGAATCCACCACGAGCTGGCGCGCAACCTTTTGACTTACGGTTTTGCAGAAGAAGTCATTGGCAAGATAAAAATCGATTCCATCAGGACGCAGCTTGATGAGGCGGTCTTGAATCGCTTGAAGGCGCAGTTAGAAGTGTAGTTGCAGAGGAAATGATGGCAGCCGCCGAAGTCACAGGTATTGAACCCTCCAAACAGAATCAGCGCTCCACCTGGGACGTCGAGCGCATTCGTGCTGATTTTCCAGTGCTTCGCCAGACCGTCAACGGTAAGCCCCTTGTCTATCTGGACAACGCCGCTTCATCACAGGTCCCGCAAGTTGTAATCGACCGCGGAAGTATTTATCTCGAAGACGAACACTCCAACATTCATCGCGGCGTTCATTACCTGAGCCAGAAAGCAACCACGGCCTACGAAGGTGCGCGCGAAAAGGTGAAGCGTTTCATCAATGCGCGGGACGTGAAAGAGTGCATTTTCGTCCGCGGCGCAACTGAAGGCATTAACCTGGTGATGCACGGCTACGGGCGCAAGTTCATCGGCCCTGGCGACGAGATCATCATCTCGGCGATGGAGCATCACGCGAACATCGTCCCCTGGCAAATGCTTTGTGAAGAGAAGGGCGCAGTTTTACGCGTCATCCCGATGAACGACGCCGGGGAACTGCTGCTCGACGAATACCACTCGCTTTTGAGCGAGCGAACAAAATTCGTCGCCCTGACCCATGTGTCAAACGCGCTAGGCACAGTCAATCCTATTAAGGAAATGGTTGATCAGGCACACAAGTATGGCGTGCCGGTGCTGATTGACGGGGCTCAAAGCGCGCCGCACATGTCCATTGACGTGCAGGATCTCGACTGCGATTTTTTTACCTTCTCGGGTCACAAGATGTTTGCACCCACCGGCAGCGGCGTCGTTTATGGCAAGGCTGAGCTACTCGAGAAGATGAACCCGTTTCAGGGCGGCGGCGACATGATCAAGAGTGTCACCTTTGAGAAGACGATCTACGCTGACCTGCCGAACAAGTTTGAGGCTGGAACCCCCGCGATTGCGTCGCAAATCGGTCTCGGTGCCTCGATCGATTATCTTAGTTCTATCGATCGCGCTCAGGCGACGGCCCACGAGCATGAGTTGCTGCGTTATGCAACGGAACGGTTGATGAAGATTGAGGGCGTGAGGATTATCGGTACGGCTCGCGAAAAAGCGAGCGTGCTGTCGTTTGTGATTGACGATATTCATCCGCACGACATCGGGACCATCCTTGACCAGGAGGGAATTGCAGTTCGCGCCGGTCATCACTGCGCGCAGCCTGTGATGCAGCGCTTCAATGTGCCGGCAACTGCACGCGCGTCATTTGCCTTCTACAATACGAAGGAAGAGGTCGACGTGTTGGCGCAAACAATCGAACGGGTTATTGAGATCTTTAGTTAGGAGAGCGAAAGGCGGAATACAGGAGTCAGAATACAGAAGACAGAATTCGGGAAAGCCCGATTTCAGGCAGAATCTCCGGCGGTCCCACGGTACTCCTAACTTCTGTGTCCTGACTCCTGTATTCTGACTTCCCAGTTGCGTGAAATGTCTGAACTCAGCGAGCTCTATCAACAGGTCATCCTTGACCACAACAAGAAGCCGCGAAACTTTCGCAAGCTCGAGACGGCGAACCATTCCGCCGAGGGCTACAACCCACTGTGTGGCGATCAGTTAACGGTCTACTTAAATCTTGAAGACGATGCCGTAAAGGAAGTCAGCTTTGAAGGCTCCGGCTGTGCTATCTCAAAAGCGGCCGCGAGCATGATGACTCAGGCGGTGAAGGGAAAGAACAAGCAGCAGGCGGAGAAACTCTTTAACGAGTTTCATCGCATGGTGACCGGCGAACTAGACGCCGAGTCAACGCCAAACGATCTGGGCAATCTCAAAATCTTCTCCGGAGTACGCGAATTTCCCGTGCGCGTAAAGTGTGCCACGCTCCCTTGGCACACAATGCATGCGGCGCTGAATAACAAAGAGCTCGTTTCCACTGAATGAGCCTGGCCGACACAATTGGTTTTAGGTCTGAATCAATCGGGTTGAGAGCCCCAACCAACTACCTTCCGGACTACGGCCGACGATATATACCGGAATATTGATCGCTCCAACCTTGTAAACTTTCACGTCCGCAAGATTACTCTCAATCACCGCTTGCAGCTTTCGGAACCGCTCGTTTTCGCCGAGAAAACGCTTCGTATCAGTTTCCTCTATCCGAGTAGCCTCAGGCCGATCGCTAACACTGCACAGATACTCTGATGTGATCGCGGTTTCACCACTCCATTGGATCAATTCGAATGGATAGTCTGATTCACTCATAACCAGTAGCCCAGTGGACGCATTCTTCAACTCTGCCAATACTTGCTTGTCGCTTTTCAACTCTGTGCCTCTCGTTTTAGGAGAAAAGGAAAAAGGGCGGGATCCTTGAAAGGGATACCCGCCCTTAGTTGAGTTGTAGGGGCCGCCTCATCGGCTAGCGCCCCAGGGATTAGGGTGTCGGATGTGTATTCACATACGCAACGCATTGACCTTGATTTGGGAATGTGGGCGAATTGAATAGCGTCCATCCGCCATTCTTGCACTGATCCTTGTTCACCGGAGGTCCGACTATCGGATCGCAAGCGTCGCCAATCCCATCGAGATCGAAGTCTGCCTGATCAGGATTGACAACCAAATCACAATTATCTTCGACGTCGTCGACGCCATCGTTGTCGTCGTCCAAGTCGTCGACATTAGGAATGCCGTCACCATCGGTGTCAGGAAGCACGGTTATGTTTACCGTGGAAACGTTAGAGTCGATAGGCCCATCACTCGCCTTGAAAGTAAAGCTATCGGGTCCGCTGTAATCCACTCCCGGGGTATAGGTCACTGTAGCAGTGCAGGAACCGCCCGAGCATGAAACAGGTCCGATGGGTCCTAGTGATCCCTCTGATGGGCCTGAGACGATGGTGAAGGTAAGCGTGTTGGTATTCGACCTGACAGCCTCCAGAGTGATGTTTACCGGCGTATCTTCCACAGTCGAAACCGATTGATTAGCAGTTCCTGGCGGGTTAGTGCCGTTGTTGCCGGCCTCTACGCAGTTTTCAACAGCGTCAGGCAGGTTGGAGAAGAAGTCATAACCTGTTAGCGCTTCAACTGCATCAACCGTAGTGATGTAGTTTTCCCAAGGATTAGTTCTTATTCCCTGAACGTTCGGCATGATGACGGCGAGAGTTCTGGTTGAACAGTCTACGCGCGCTATGTCGTCGCCGCTCGCCTTAGGCATTATTAAAGCTACCTTCCAGGTCTGAGCAGGAACCGTCACATTACCTCCGGCAATGGTATTAACCACTCCCGAGCCAGGGTTGCCGCCGGTTCCTGAGCCACCTGCGACAATGTAAATCTCATTCGCGGGCATGAGAGTGCGTAAATAGTTTTCCAACGCAGCCCAGGGCCCCTGATTGTTGTCCGGGGTTTGGGGAATTATGTTAGTCATCAGGAAGGTCGCCTGATTGATTGGAATAGAAGTTTCCTTGTCTCGATCAGCATTGGGAACCATGTGACCGCGATCAAAGCCGGAGCCGACGTAGTCGAATCCTGAAACGCGGAACCAATCAGCCGGGACTTCTGGGTCGGCACGGAAGGTATCAACCCGCGTCAGGGTCCCGATCCAGTCATCTGACAAATGCCAACTGACCCAGTTAGCGGTAGCACGCGACCGGTTGTATGACAGAGTAAACTCGGGTTTATCCATCAAATAATTATCGTCGTTAACGATGGCACCGGCATTGGGAGTTCCCATTGTCAGGTGAACGCTGGAGGGGTAGGGCGGTGCCGTACCCGTAGCCACCGTAAAGGTAAAGACCTTGTTGGCGGGCAGGGAGTCGGCATTAGTGCCAGTGTCGTCCGTGTCAACGTCGTGTACCGCATCTTTGAAGATGGTGACGGTGCACTGCTCACCAGCAAGGAAGTTGACGTTAGGCGTGATTGTATGGGTGTCGCCCCCAAAGAACGACCTCACAGTCGCGCTGTTGTGGTTACCGGTGGAAACACAAGTAATGTCGTACCAACCACTATCCACCGTGACGGGCTCGGTGAAGTTGATGCTAATGGTCGCGTCGCGTGGCGCGGTAGTAGCGCCGTTTCGAGGATCGGTGCCGAACACCGCTGGACCGATCTCAACAATAGGTGCTGTCTGCCGCGGATTCGGTGGCGCAATAAAGAAGTCAGCTGAGTTGTTGTCGGTGTCTCTGGCTCCTCCATTCACCCGGAACAGAGCGGTAGTATTGCTTGGTGCAGCCGCTCTTGTGGTTTCGGCGCAACTGGCCGTGCCGCCGTAGCCTAGAAAATCAACGATCCCCGGATTGCCGACGGGGCAAACACCCTCGAGTGCATCGAAGTTATTAACGAGAGCGATTTTGCCGGTCGTCGCACTCATGTTTATGTCGCCGTTTACGTTAGCCGGGGGCAGCGGGGTTCCGATTGCGGCATTGCCGGTGGCTAAACCGATTAAGTAATACTCGCCCGGAGCGATCGTCCCGCCGAGCGGCTGCACCTGCCAAGCCTCGCCGGTGGCTGAAGCATATTGTAGAGACCAGCCGGTCAGGTCGAATGTTGTCGTGTGTGGATTGTAGAGTTCCACATAATCATGATTATAGGTGGCGCCAGTATTTCCACCGCCGCCGTACAGCTGACTGATGGTGACGTGATCTGGAATCAGGGGCAGGACACTCAACACAATGTTCGTGCTGGCTGTACGCAGCTGAGCGTCCGCGATGGTTACGGGCAAAGACTTCATGCCGGTTGGGTTATTCGCAGGTATCGTCGCCACGAATGTGAAGGTGTTTGGACCGCCACTGAAAGCCTGAGCAGGTGACCCGCCAATTTGCGAAAGGTCAGCAGTTACCGTGAGGCCTGTGCTGTCCGGATTCTGCGCCGGAGCTACGTACACGGTCAGAGTGGTCGACTCTCCCTGCAAAACCGAGGTCGGATTTGCCGAACCGAACCCGACAAGACCCGTGCAGTCGTT
>JALZOO010000038.1 GCA_030913905.1 Acidobacteriota bacterium | reverse complement strand
AGCGCGGGCGGGCTTCCAACAAATCAAAGGATGAATTATGAAGGATGAAGGATGAATTGAAGATCCTGTCAATGAGGTCAATTCATCCCCGCTTCCTTCCGACTTTCATCCTTCCGCCTTCATCCTTGGTGATCCTACGCGGAGGCTTCGCGACGTTTCGTATCTGTGATGCGACTATAATCCGGATTGAGGTAGACCAGGCGACCGCCCACGATTGTGGCAACTGCAGCACCAATCATCGACCTGCCATCAAACGGCGTGTTCCGACTCTTGGATTTGGAAGCAGCTACATCGAATGTCCATTCACACGCGGGATCGAGAATCGTTATGTCGGCATGAGCGTTTTCTGAAAACGTCCCGCGGTCCTTCAAACCGAAAATGCGAGCAGGATTGGTTGAGCATAATTCCACCAGGCGCTGCAGATCGATGTGGCCCTGCTGGACAAGGTCAAACGCGAGTCCAATCGCAGTTTCCAACCCGGTAATACCAAAGGGGGCGCGGTCAAACTCCAACGCCTTCTCATCCGCGTGGTGAGGCGCATGATCGGTGGCAATAGCATCGATCGTTCCGTCTTTCAAACCCTCCAGGAGCGCGTCAATATGATCGCGACTACGCAACGGCGGGCTCATCTTTGTGTTGGTATCGTATTCCGCCACGCTTTCATCGGTTAGCGTCCAATGATGCGGCGCTACCTCACATGTCACCCGTAGCCCCATCTCCTTTGCGCGCCTGATGGCTTCAATCGATCCCCGGGTCGAGACATGCGCGATGTGTACGGCAGCGCCCGTCAGTTTTGCCAGCACGCAATCGCGAATAACCTGCACATCTTCAGCAGCAGCCGGCATTCCTTTCAAACCCAGAATCAGCGACCAGCGACCCTCATGCATAACCCCACCCGCGCTCAACGATGGATCCTGGCAATGATCGACAACGGTCAAATCAAATCCTCTCGCGTATTCCATCGCACGCCGCATGGTGCCGGCCGTGGGAACCGGGCGGCCGTCATCGGAGACCGCCACGATGCCGGCGCTTTTCATCTCGCCCATTTCGGAAAGCTCGGCGCCGCCGGAACCCTTCGTCAAAGCGCCAATTGGAAAGACATTCGCCAGTTGGGCACGCTCTGCCTGCTCGATGATGAAACGCGTCACGGCTGCATTGTCATTCACCGGATCCGTGTTGGGCATGGCGCAGATTGTGGTCCAACCTCCGGCCACCGCCGCTGCAGCGCCGGTCGCTATCGTTTCCTTGTATTCCGCCCCTGGCTCGCGCAAGTGCGCGTGAAGATCGATGAAGCCAGGCGCCACCACGAGGCCCGTTGCATCGAGTAGTTCGACGTCACGTGGTGCTTCCTCGCCTCTTTCGAGAACACGAACTACGCGTCCATCCTCAATTAGAAGATCTCGCCCGGTGTTGATTCCCTGGGCTGGATCCACGACGTATCCGTTGGTGATTAGTGTCTTCATTTTCTACGTGCGCACAGCTTGCTTGAGTAGTGCTCAGCTTCGTTTCGTACTCTCATTAGCACCGTGGCTTTAGGTGGTTCCGGAACTCCACCAAAATCTGAAACCGTTTAAACGGTTTCCCTCTCTTGTTTCCTCCGTGACTAGTCACCGGGCTAAAGCCCCGGTGCTAATAAGATTTCAACGCAATCCACAATAGGTTGCACTCAATACCCTCAGTGCCCTTTCTCTTCCAGCTCCGAGCGCGTGCCGCCAGCCAGCAGATATAACACTGCCATCCGGACCGCAACACCGTTGGTGACCTGATCAAGAATCAGGGAGCGACTGCCGTCAGCTATCTCCGACGCGATCTCCACGCCGCGGTTGATTGGGCCGGGATGCATCACGATCGCCTCCGGCGCAGCACGCTCGAGATGTTTTGGTTGCAGTCCGTAGTGGACGGCATACTCGCGCATCGATGGAAAAAACGCCGCATCCTGCCGTTCGCGTTGAATGCGAAGAATCATGACCACATCGGCTCCGTCTATGGCATCTGCGATGCTTCTCTCGATCCGCAGTCCCTGATCAACGATTTCGGAAAATTCTTCGGGCACCAATGTTCCTGGGCCAGCGACACTTACCGTGGCTCCGAGCTTAGTCAGCAGATGGATATTTGAACGCGCCACTCGCGAGTGAAGCACGTCACCGATGATGGCGACCTTCAGGCCTTCTATCCTGGTTTTGTGTTCACGAATTGTGAGTGCGTCGAGCAGGGCCTGCGTCGGATGCTCATGCGAACCGTCGCCGGCGTTGACGATAGGCGCGTTGCCCATTCTGGCGAGTTGCTGAGGAGCGCCGGCCATCGAATGGCGCACCACGATGCAGTCGGGTGACATCGCCTCCAGGTTTCGCGCCGTATCCATCAACGTCTCGCCCTTGCTAACGCTGGAGGTGGAAACGCTGACATTAACAGCGTCGGCCGAAAGACGTTTGGCTGCAATCTCGAATGAAGTTCGCGTGCGTGTGGACGGCTCGAAGAAGAGATTGATGACGGTGCGCCCGCGCAGTGCCGGCACTTTCTTAATATCACGTCGTGATACGTCGCGAAACGTTTCGGCCGTGTCGAGCAGGTGCGTTATCTCGCCTGCTTCAAGCTCGCGGATTCCTAATAAGTGTTTACGGTTGAAGTTCATTTGATAAGCAAACAGCAGACAGCTAACAGCAATCAGCCGATCCACCGAACGACTCTTTTTGTCCTACTATAGTGTCCTGGTCTCAACGACGTGTACAAACCTTCGCTTGCTGATTGCTCCCTTGCTGATTGCTGTTAACTGTTTGCTGTTTACTCCTCGCACAAAAAAG
>JALZOO010000291.1 GCA_030913905.1 Acidobacteriota bacterium | reverse complement strand
AAGCCACCCTTCCTAACCTGCAAGTTAATGGACGTTGAGCCTTAAAAGGTTGAGTCTTAAAGAAAGTCACCATGCCATTGCCTAAGCGATTGACTCGAGCATCTCAAGTTTTTTTCCTGGCTCTAGGCATCTTCGTTGCGGGCTCTCACCAAAATCCAGCCCAGCAGCCGGCCCGCGATATTTCGAAGGAGCAAGCGCGAGCCGCGCGCGACTGGGTGCGCGACGGAGTTATTTACAAAATCTATCCCAGGGCCTTCTCTCAGCAGGGAACCTTCAATGGGATTACCGCACGCCTCGACGACCTGAAAGAGCTCGGCGTGACGATCCTGTGGCTCATGCCAATCCATCCAATCGGCCAGCTGAAGAAGAAGGGAACTATCGGCAGCCCTTACGCGGTGCGCGACTACTACGCGATCAATCCGGATTACGGAACAAAAGAAGACTTCAAAAAGTTAGTAGCGGAGGCGCACCGGCGGGGCATGAAAGTCATAATCGACATCGTCGCGAATCACACATCATGGGACAGTGTGCTTATGAAGCATCCGGAGTTTTACAAGCGCGACGCTAAGGGCAACATTACCTACCCTTACGATTGGTTCGACATCGCCGCACTCGATTACAAAAGTCCGGAGTTGCGCCGCTACATGACGGACATGCTCAAGTTTTGGATTCGCGAGTTTGACCTGGATGGCTTTCGTTGCGACGTGGCTGGCGAAGTGCCAACGGATTTCTGGGAGAATGCGCGAGCGGAACTGGAAAAGATCAAGCCGGACATTGTGATGTTGGCCGAAGCACACAAAGCGGAGTTGCTGGTTAAGGCTTTCGACCTGGATTATTCCTGGCCACTTCATAGTGCGCTGACGGAAGTGTTGCAGGGACGCAAAGCCGCTTCGGAAATACGTACGGCATGGGAAGGCGAATTGAAGGAATGGCCGCGCAATTCACTTCACCTGCGCTTCTCCGACAACCACGATGAGCGCCGGGCAATCGCGCGTTTTGGCGAGCCCGGTGCGCTGGCAGCCTCTGCTTTGGTCTTTACGCTTGATGGTGTACCACTGCTCTACAACGGCATGGAGGTGGGTGACACAACTGAATCAGGCGCGCCGGCACTGTTTGAGAAGCTTCCGATCTTCTGGCCCATTGCCGAGCGTCGTCCCGAGTTTCCGCGCTTCTACAAACAGATAATGGCCCTGCGGCATTCGAGTAATGCGCTGAGAAGAGGATCGCTGGAATGGTTGAGGAATTCAGACGAGTCGCGTGTTTTGACCTACGCGCGGCGCGTACCGGGCGAAGAAGTTGTGATTGCGATCAATTTTTCGAACCGGCCGTTTTTCGGTTCCGTCGAGGTTGCCAGTTCCGCTGAATTTACCGAGGTGACTCCGAATGTTGCGGCACCATTGCCTCCCGACGCGCCGGCGCCGCCCCAGGTCTTGCCAAAACGAAATGTGGGCCTCCCGGCGGTGTCACTTCCGGCCTGGGGTTATCGGATATTTAGGCGCAGTTTGAAGTAGATTGGTTAGAGATTTAACCCGCTTCGCGGGCTCAGGCGCATGAGGACCTCACGCAGCTTTTCGCAGAACGCTTTGCTTTCTTAAATATGGTCGCAGACCAACCAGTTGCATGGCCCTCGGAATCTCCCGATTCTTCATAAACCATCGCCAAACGTTTCCTGTTCTTGCGTTCTCAGCACTGAGCAGAATTATTCCCGCGTTGATTCCAATTACATCGGTATCAATCCAGCCGGTGTTTGGATTGAACGCGTCAGTGAAGCCGTACTTACCATAAACCTTGTCCCCAAATTTCTCCTTCATCGTTCGCAGCGCAGCGATAGAAATTTCTGGCGTAAACATGAGCGAGCCGCCGGCGGCTGAAGGCACAACCGTGCCATCAATGGCGGGATCGCGTGGCGGGCCTCCCCAGGCGAGATAGCCCTTAGCACTATCCGAAGCCGTGATGCCCCAGACGTTTGGTCCAAACCCGGGAAAGTCGTATGAAAGGTCAATGCAAAACTTTCGATGGGCCAGGGTGGCGCTTATGGAGTTTTCAAAATAGTCGATGCGATCACCTCTCGTTTCGCGACGATTACGATAGTCAACCCAGGCATGCGCGTACTGATGCATGAAGAGTGGGACGCCGATGGTAGTGAAATACGCAAAGCGGTCGTAACGGTAGCGGTCACGCCATAAGGCATACCAGGATTTAGGAGAGATAGGATGCGACGGTGATCCGATTGCGAGCAAGTAAAGGATGGTGTCTTCGCTGTATGTGTCCCAGCGTGGCTTTAGGAAACCGGATTCGGGTTTCCAACCATGAGACAAGAGCAACGCATCGCCATTCAGCATCCAGCGAAAGTCCACCCGCTCGTAGATCTTCGTAGCCAGACGAGCTATTTCAGGGTCGTTTTTGTAATACTGACGAGCGGTAAGAACTCCAGCTAAGAGTAATGCGGTGTCGATCGAGGATACTTCGCTGTTCCATTTTCTCCCGCCGGTCTTGGCGTCCATCCAATGGTAAAACCAACCGCGTTCGTGAAGCGCCTTGGTTGCAAAGAATCGCAGCGTGTTGCGCACTCGCTCTCGAGCCTGGCCTGCGTCAATCCAACCTCTCTCCGCTGCAATGCAAAGGCCGGTCAAACCAAATCCCGTGGCTGCGATACTCGCGACGTTGCGATGACTCTCAGGCAAAGCTGAACCATCCATACGTGCTCGATCTGGAACGAGGCCAGTCTGCGGATCAGCTTGCTCCCAGAAATAATGAAACGACTGTCGCTCGAGGTCTTCAAGAAACGCGTCGTCCGGGGGGGATAGCGACGACTTTGTTTGCGCTGGCTGATTGGATTGCGCAGATGCGGCTGGTACGACGGGAAAGGAAAACGTCAGCAGCAGCTGGAGCAGTAAGAGGAGAGACTTAGAACGGATTGAATGACTGATTATTGTTTTTCGTGATGTGCGCATCCGCTCTATTGCCCCAACGGGGCTGCGACTTATAGCCCAGGGTTGCCGCTTCGGCTACC
>JALZOO010000352.1 GCA_030913905.1 Acidobacteriota bacterium | reverse complement strand
TGTCAGTACCACCCGCAATCCCTCTCCCTTTGGGAGAGGGTAGCGAGAGGGTGCGAAGCATAGCGGTTGACTTGTAACGCAAACTTCAGTTTGCGGAGACTCAACTTGGAATGTCTCTCAGGTTGGGAAGGGGGCCTGCCCCCGCTCTTAATGATTTGTCGGTACCACCTGCAATCCCTCTCCCTTTGGGAGAGGGTAGGGAGAGGGTGCGAAGCATAGCGGGTGGGTTGTAACGCAAACTGTTAGTTTGCGGAGACTCAACTTTGAATGTCTCTCAGGTTAGGAAGGGGGCCTGCCCCCGCTCTTAATGGATTGCCGTTTCGGCTACCCTGGGATCAGATGTGTTAACAACCACAACGCCGACCCTCGATGGGTCGGCGTTCCTATGTTCCCCGACGTTGGCCCGGTGTAATTTAAGCACGCTGAAGCGCGCTGACCAGATCAATGAAAGCTCGGCTTAACCAGCGCTATAAGCGCTGGCCTAACTGCCCTTCGGGCTAGCCCGATGAATCGGGCAGGCACCCTCCTCTCACTCCAACGCCCTTCTGCTTTCTCCTCCTGCTTTCTGCCTCCTGCCTACTGCCTTCTGCTTTTTCCTCATCCGCGTTCATCCGCGTTAATCTGCGGCCAATTTTCCCGTCGCGCCCGAAAATACCTTGTACTAGAAGACGTTCAATGTTCAGGTTTTCACACCACAAACTAATCGCCATCTAATTGCAATTTCACGGCAATCTGGTACGGCCTCACCTCAAGAATTTCTCAACCACCCTGAATATCCTGTAATCGTGGCTTCAGAACTTTTTTGGCTGAGGAGAGACGGCGATGGTGCACTCGAACGATTAGCCATCGCGTATTAAAACAGGAGGCAAAACCATGAACCCCGTACACGAATTTTGTAGTGTCACAGATCGTATTGCGAACACGTTCCGAAGGCAGAAGCAGAACGCGAAGCAACGGCTCGTCGGACTGTTTAGCATGGCCGCGATGCTCAGTTTGGTATTTGCGCCGGTAGGATTCACCGCTGGTGATATAGGCGGCGCAGTAACGCAGTCTATAACCACCACTGATCCAGGGCGTTATATCGTGCAGCTCTCTGCCTCGCCACTCGCAAGCTATCGAGGCGGCATCGTTGGTCTTGCACCCACAAATCCGGCAGTGCGCGGCGAGGTGAAACTCGATTCGACGAGCGCTGCCAGCGGCGCGTACTTAAATTACCTGGCCCAACAGCAGAACTCGTTTATCACGAACGCGCAGTTGACGCTCGGTCGTCCGCTCCAAGTACTTGCGAACTACCGTTACGCGTTTAATGGCGTCGCATTGGTGTTGACTGCGGCCGAGGCCACTAAAGTCTCGAAGATGTCGGGTGTGAAACAGGTTCAGGCCGAGCGCACGTATCAACTCCAGACTGATGTTGGCCCAGCCTGGATCGGCGCGCCCAGTTTATGGAATGGCTCCGCAACCGGTGGTGCGGCCGGCACGAAAGGCGAAGGTGTCGTCGTTGGGGTCATCGACACCGGCGTTAACCACGATCATCCTTCATTCGCGGACGTGGGTGGAGACGGTTACAACCATTCGAACCCGCGAGGGACATTCTTTGGTGTCTGTGATCCTGTTACCGGACTTCCTTTCTGCAACGACAAGCTGATCGGGGTCTGGGACTTCACCGGCACAACGCCGGAAGACGACAACCTGCACGGCAGCCACACAGCAAGCACTGCGGCTGGAAACGTCGTCGCGGCAACCATCGTGGCGCCTACGATGACGCTGGCACGCAATGTCTCAGGCGTCGCACCACACGCGAACCTCATCACATACAAAGCTTGCGATGCCGCTTCAGGCGGCTGCCGAGGCATTTCGCTTGGATTGGCGATTGACCAGGCGACTGCGGACGGCGTCGATGTTATTAACTTCTCGATCGGCGGCGGCTCCAGCGACCCGTGGGCTGACGCAAACGCGATCAGCTTCCTCGGCGCGCGCGACGCGGGGATTTTTGTTTCGGCATCCGCAGGAAACGACGGACCGGGCGCGTCCACAGTAGGTTCGCCATCGAATGCGCCATGGCTTATGAGCGTTGCTGCGAGCACGCACAATCGTAAGTTCGTCAACTCAGTTGTGGACATGAGCGGCGGTTCGATCGCCGCGCCCGCCAACATTGCCGGTAAGAGTGTCACGTCGGGTCATGGCCCAGCGCGGATTGTTTATGCTGGGGACTACGGCTACCCACTTTGCGGCGATGGGCCGGCAGACGCCGCCACCGGTAAGGCCGCGATTAATCCGTTCACGCCGGGAACTTTTAATGGTGAGATCGTTATCTGTGATCGCGGTGTATACGGTCGTGTTGAGAAAGGCGAGAACGTGAAAGAGGGCGGCGCAGGCGGCATGATTCTTATCAATGATGCGCCGAATGGCGATTCGCTCATCGGTGACGCGCACGCGTTGCCGGCCGTCCATATTTCTTATGCCGATGGCAACGTGCTCAAAAATTGGGTAGCCAATGGCGACGGACACATCGGCACGATCTCCGGAACCGTCACGGACGTCAACACAGCAAACGGCGATGCGATGGCATCGTTCAGTTCGCGTGGTCCAGATAAGTCGGCTCC
>JALZOO010000344.1 GCA_030913905.1 Acidobacteriota bacterium | reverse complement strand
TTGCCGGCTGACCCGACCACTATTCGACAGTTACCGACTTCGCCAGGTTGCGTGGCTGATCTACATCACAACCGCGACGGACCGCGATGTGATAGGCCAACAATTGCAGTGGAATAATGGATAGAATCGGACACAGCAGGTCACTCGCCGGTGGGATGTTGATTACGTAATCCGACTCTGCAGACGACATCGTGTCGCCTTCCGTTAGAACAGAAATCACAATTCCCTCACGCGCCTTAACCTCAACAATATTTGAGTGGGTTTTCTCATAGCGTAACTCTGATGAGCGATTGCCTTCCTCACGAGTGTTGATAAACAAGACCGGCAAGCGTTCATCGATTAAAGCGTTAGGCCCGTGCTTCATCTCACCGGCCGGATACCCTTCGGCGTGAATATACGAAATCTCTTTTAGTTTTAGCGCGCCTTCCAACGCGACTGGAAAATTAATTCCCCGGCCCAGATAGAGAAAATCGGTTGAGCGAAAGAATTCTTTGGATAGCTCTTCAATATCGTCAGACTCATTCAACAAATGTTCGAGCTTGACGGGCAGCTCAGCCAATTGTTGTGCGTGGTGTTTGGCTTCCGCCTCGGAAAGCGTGCCGCGGAGACCGCCAAGATAGAGTCCGAGCAAATACAGGGCGACCATCTGGGAGGTGAAAGCCTTCGTGGAAGCAACACCGATTTCGGGTCCCGCGTGCGTCAGAATCGTGCCGTCTGCCTCGCGAACAATCATCGAGCCCTGCACGTTACAAATTGCCAGTACTTTCGCGCCGCGGTCTCGCCCTTCTCTCAATGCCGCGATCGTGTCGGCGGTTTCGCCTGATTGCGAAATGACCAGCAGGAGCGTGTCCTCATCCAGCACGGGGTCGCGATAACGAAACTCGGAAGCGTAGTCGACGTCAACCTGAATGCGAGCCAGTTGCTCGATCATGTATTTGCCGGCCAGCCCCGCATGCCACGAAGTTCCACACGCCGCAATCCTGATTGACGTAAATCGCTTGAAGTCCGCCTCAGTAATATTTCTCATCTCATCAAGAAACACTCGGCCGGTGTCGAGCGAGAT
The DNA here is from genome assembly GCA_030913905.1 of Acidobacteriota bacterium. Taxonomy (GTDB): domain Bacteria; phylum Acidobacteriota; class Blastocatellia; order Pyrinomonadales; family Pyrinomonadaceae; genus PSRF01. The sequence goes on along the minus strand of JALZOO010000344.1, from coordinate 3,416 downwards.
GCGGCCTTGTACAGTGTCTCGAACAGAACGCGGCTGCTCATAAATCTCTTTGAGCATGAAATGCTTGAAGCCGCCCTTCTCCGCCATGATCGGATCCCAGGTGATGCGTTGGATCGCGGGCTGCACTGAGTTGGCTTCGAAGTCGGTGACGCGCACGGCGTCTTTGTTGATGATGGCCATCTCGCCATCACCCAGAAAAAAGACGTCGCGCGTGTGCTGCAGAATTGGAGGAATGTCAGACGCAACGAAAAACTCGCGGTCGCCCAGGCCGATGACCACCGGAGGGCCCTGCCTAACGGCGATGATCATGTCCGGCTCGTCGGCGTTAATGATGGAGAGTGCGAAGATGCCTTTCAGGTCGACCATCGCGCGGCGCACGGCCTTCTCGAAGTTCCGGTCTTCCTTGAGATATTCCTCGATCAGATGGGCGATGATTTCAGTGTCAGTTTCTGTTACGAACTGGTGGTCGGTCTGGCGCAGTCGCTCTTTCAACTGCAGGTAGTTTTCGATGATGCCGTTGTGGACAACCACTACGCGTCCGGTGCAGTCCCGGTGCGGATGGGCGTTTTCTTCAGTAGGCCGGCCGTGCGTGGCCCAGCGCGTATGGCCGATACCGTAGGTTCCATCAAGCGGACTGAGCCGGATAACTTCTTCGAGATTGCGAAGCTTTCCTTCGGCCCGTCGTATCTCGAGATCGTGCCTTTCATTAACAACCGCGATGCCCGCGGAATCGTACCCGCGGTACTCGAGCTTGCGCAGGCCGTCAATAATCAGCGGCACTACCTGTTTGTTTCCGATGTAACCAACTATTCCGCACATAGATTAAGGATGAAGGATGAGGGACGAGGATGACAGGAAGTCACCCCTTCTTTTCATCGTGCCTTTCGCTTAAACGTTTCTTTACAACCGCTGGAACACCTGCCACAAGCGTATAGGGAGGCACGTCTTCCGTCACTACTGAGCCGGCAGCGGTAACCGAACCCTTTCCCACTCTCACCGGAGCTACGAGCATCGTGTCTGAACCAATTCTGACGTTGTCCTCAATAATCGTTGGATGCTTGTCCTTGCCGTCGTAGTTACAGGTGATCGTACCGGCGCCGATGTTTGTTTTCTCGCCGACGGTTGCGTCTCCAAGATAAGTCAGATGCATCGACTTGGACCCGCGGCCCAGGCGAGACTTCTTAACCTCAACGAAGTTACCCACGACCGAGCCTTCTTCAAGCACTGAGTTCATACGCAGGTGAGCAAACGGACCTACCGCACTGTTTGACTGAAGCTCCGAATCGATGATCACGCAGTGATCCTTCACCAACACGTTATTCCCGACGCGCGAATTTGTGATGCGCGTACCGGAACGAATCTCACAACCTTCCCCAATTACGCTCGGCCCTTCGATTGAAACATCGGGGTAGATGATGGTGTCGCGACCGATCTGTGCCTCAGCGCTGATGTAAGCGTGTGACGGATCGAGAAAGGTCACACCGCTCTCAACCATGAGTTTGCGAATTGTGTTGCGTCGCAGCAAATTTTCAAATTCCGCCAACTCGGCCCGCGTGTTGATACCTGAAACCTCTCGAGAATCACCGTGAAGATAGACGTTTACTTCTTCGCCTTCAGATAAGAGGACTTGGGCAACGTCTGTCAGGTAATACTCGCCTTGTTGATTGGCGGGTTTGACGTGGGAAAGCGCAGCAAATAATTTGCGAGAATCAAAGCAGTAAATCCCGGAGTTTATCTCCTTGATTTGCCGTTCCTCTTCAGAGGCATCCGTCTGTTCCACGATCTTAACGAACAGGTCCCTGTCGCCGCGCACAATTCGTCCATAACCCGTCGGATTTTCCAGACGTACACTGAGAATCGAAGCCGCTGCGCCACTTGAACCATGACCTTCGATGAATCGCTTGAGTGTTTCCGGTTTTAAGAAAGGCACATCGCCGGAAAGAACAACAATCACCGAATCCGCGTCTTCAAATTTTCCGCGAGCGGCCAGCACGGCATGGCCAGTCCCGCGCTGCTCGGTTTGCGTCACAAACTCTGCCAGCTCGCCAACCTCTTTTGTAACCGCCTTCTCCACCTCGGCTGCTTGGTGGCCCACGATAACGTAAACCTTTTTTGGATCGAGCGCGCGGGCCGTTCGGCAAACGTAGACAATCAACGGCAGACCACCGATTTCATGAAGCACTTTCGCCCGAGCGGACTTCATTCGTGTTCCCAGTCCGGCTGCAAGAATGAGTACGTTGAGCGGTTGATCAGAATGCAGGGATTGCAAAAGCGGGCTTTCCTCGATGGATTTGGGCTCCATGGTTATGCGGGCACGGCAGGTTGTGAGCAAGCTTGCTGCCTGCAGGCGAGCACTACATTCGCCAATCGCGCGGAGTTGTGTCGTACTTTTTCGCCATCTTCCAGAAGATTAGCACGTATGACCTGGGTGGACTGATCGAGCACATCGGCAAGCGAATCGTCGTCAATTCCGATCTGATGTGCGCCTTCCAGTGCATACCTTTCAGCTTGTACTTCCGTTATGCGCTTGTCGTTCAAGACCACAAAATCGAAATGGACTTCAGGAGCGTAACTCTTGATCGTCTCCAGATGTTGTCGCGCAGTGTAGTTATCAGTTTCACCCGGCTGAGTCATCAAATTGCAAATGAAAATCTTTGTTGCTGCGCTCTCACCAATGGCGGCGGATACGCGCGCCACCAGAAGATTCGGCAGAATACTGGTGTAGAGCGAGCCGGGTCCAACCGTAATCACGTCGGCTGATCGGATAGCGCTGAGGGCTTCGGGAAGTGGTAGACACTGTTCCGGCTCCAAACTTAAACGGCGGATTGGTGCGCGAGATGCTGAAATCTGGGTTTCACCACGAACAACATTGCCGTCGGCAAGTTCCGCAACTAATCGCACGTCACTGATAGTGGCCGGATATATATGTCCCTTGCTGGCCAGTACTTCTGAAGACAATCTAACCGCTTCGGTGAAGTCGCCTGTCACCTCAGCCAGCGCGGCCAGGAATAGATTCCCAAAGCTGTGACCGCCCAGTTCGCCCTGTCCGCGAAAACGGTAACGAAACAGACGAGAAAGCAGGTTTGAATCTTCCGACAGCGCAATCATGCAGTTGCGAATGTCGCCCGGGGGCAGCATTTGCAACTCGTCTCTCAAACGTCCTGAGCTCCCGCCGTCATCGGAAACTGTAACGATCGCGGATAAGTTCGAAATCCACGTGTTGTCCAGTTGGCGCTCACCCACCAAACACTTCAAACCCGCGAGCAGGGTAGAAAGTCCCGTTCCTCCTCCAAGTGCTACGAGATTCAGGCCGCGGTTATCTGGGGATAAATAAGCCAAACTAGATTTCTCCTGCACAACCTGCGCACATGCGCTCGGACAGAATCATACCTAAAAGAACTAACGTTTGAAACCAC
>JALZOO010000326.1 GCA_030913905.1 Acidobacteriota bacterium | reverse complement strand
ACGAGCCCCGCGCGCTCGCGAAACCTTTGTTCGAAGGCGTCGGCATACTCCTGCTTGACGTAGATACGATTAGCGACAGTTATCATTGCGAGTCCCCCCGTTGTCTGATGATGTCTGATGATGTCTGATGATACACGACGTGAGCGGAGATTAATGACCCAATGGCCGGTTCGCAGTCAGCGGAGCGGAGCGAGGCGCGTGCGTCCGTACAGGACAAAAGCCAGGAGTAGGGCCACCACGAATGGAATGATTGCGGCGGCGATACCATCGCCCATAATTGTGACCGTCACTGCTCCGATCATGATAATTAGCAAGCCCGCTGCGGCCAATGGCGTTAGGCCAGTCCGAATGCGAAAGATTCCGGGAAGGATCAGCCCTAACCCGCCGAGCACCTCGCAAACACCGATGAATTGTAGGAACCAACCGGGCAAACGCACCTGATTCGGCGAACCCATCGACATCAGGACGTCAGGCGGTATGACCAACTTCATGCCACCGGAAAAAAGAAAGACCAACGCCAGCAGCACCTGAATGATCCACAAAACAATATTCATGATTGGGTTCCTCTATTGCTAATCATCAGAATAAAAGGAGCGGGGCAAGCCCCCTTCCTTAACGCGAGTAAGTTGTGTTGTGTCAGATTCTAGACCTCAAGGATTAAAGTTCGAGCGAAAAGCTTGCAGTTAGGAAGGGGGCCTGCCCCCGCTCTTTCCAGCATCGGAAGGTCCGATCTTATTCTCTCAAGCAGTTAACCATCCAGGGAATGCCGTATTGGTCGACCAGCATGCCGAAACCCGGGGACCAGAAGGTCTGCTGAAACTGCATCCTCACGGCGCCGTTTTCCGCCAGCGTATTAAAGATACGCTGAGCTTCCGTCGGATCCTTAAGTTGAATCGACACCGAAAAGCCTTGTGGTTTTTCGTAGTGCTCGGGAGGAGCATCGGAAGCCATCAATATCGTGTCGCCCATGATGCACTCCTTTGATTAGCCCAACTAACTGGAACAGGTTAGTACTCGCGTTTTCACAACCCGCGTAGCGGGTTGGAGCGTAAAGCCTGGGGTGGAGCGAAGCGAAACCCCAGGATGACAAAAGCTAAAGAAACCGAGCGCGCGAAGCGTGCGACAGCGCATAGTTACGATTTCCTAACGATGAGTGGCTGCCCTCGGTCGACTCCTACGTGCCGTTGTGCTGTCGCCCGTTTCACGGGCTCGCAAGTCTCTTCCGTGACTGATCCTGGGGCTCACGCCCCAGGCTTTATGCTGACGTCCGCTTCGCGGACTTTTGTTATTTCTTCTTCGCGTCCATCTCCGCGCGGAGGCGCTCTTCCTGCTCCCTAAGCTCAGGCGTGAACTCAGCGCCGAAATCCTCGGCCTCGAACACCTGACGAATCTCGATCTCCTCGCCGTTATCAAACGGTGCGCGCTTGAGCAATTCGATGGCTTCCTCCTTCGACTTCACCTGCCACAACCAGAAGCCGGCAACGAGCTCCTTCGTCTCAGCAAATGGTCCGTCGGTAACGACGTGCTTCCCGTTGGCGAACTTGACGCGCGCGCCTTTTGAGCTTGGGTGCAGACCCTCGCCGGCGAGCATCACGCCGGCCTTCACCAGCTCTTCGTTGAACTTTCCCATTTCAGTATGCATTTTCTCACTCGGCATGACGCCCGCTTCCGAATCCTTGTTCGCTTTAACAATGATCATGAATCGCATCTCTGACTCCTTATTGATTTCTGGTTTGATCTCTACCCTATAGTCGAACGAGGATCAGCGCGATCGACATGCGCGAGTAAATATTTGTCCTAATTCTGCCCAGAAATGTCGAGTACGACCCACCGCTATTCGAGACTATGTACGCAATCCGGATTTCAGCGCCAAAGGCGCGAAATGCAAAAGCCTGGGCCATCGGCCCAGGTGCAAACGGCTAAGGCTTCCTAGCGCTGAAAGCGCGAAATAAAATTGCAAAGATCGACACGTTCTTTCGCGCCTTCAGCGCTCCCACAAAATTGAGTGGGGTCTTCTACCCAGGGCGTTGCCCTGGGCTATTACATTTCGCGCCTTTGGCGCTGAGCCTGAGTCGTCTTCGGCTTGAGAACACGCGGTCGAAAATGATCAATAAGAAATGGAAAATGACATATGGAAAATGTTTTCCGACGGCCCCTCAGGAATCCCTGAACGTTAGTTTGCAGGCAGTCCCTCAATCTCCATCACCGGCCGGATTTCAACGGTGCCGAATCGCACCGGTGGAACTCTTTCGGCGATACGAATCGCCTCGTCGAGATCCTGGGCCTCAATCACGTAGTAGCCGCCAAGTTGCTCTCGTGTCTCCGCGAATGGACCGTCCGTCACTAACCGTTTGCCTTCGCGAACGCGGACACTGGTCGCCGTCGAAATGGGATGAAGCGGACTGGCGTCGAGATACTGTCCGCTCGAGTTGAGCTCTTGCGTAAGCTGCGCAGACTCCACGTAACAATGCTCACGCTCGGTATCGCTCATTGCCTGCTCATCGAGATAAACCAGCAACATGTATTTCATAGAGTGTCTCCCTTAATAAGTCGAGCAGTGCCAATTCGCAGGTTGGGAAGGGGGCCTGCCCCCGCTTGAGTTTCAATGACACCCCACGTCACATAAATGTTTCAGCTTCTTCTTTCCGGCTTAATGACAACTGCTA